>JBKJVX010000244.1:0-40098 GCA_046717065.1 Arthrobacter sp.
TGCTTCTTGGCTCGACGGCGGTTATTCGGCTGAAAAGTCCGCTTGCTCACGTTAGTTACTCCAGTGGATCAAAGGTGCGCCCACCCGATCAGTAAAGGGGAAGAACTGGCCGACGCTAAGTTTTGTAATGCACGCTTCCCCCGGCTGCTCGAACGCGGTGCGTCTGAGAGATTCAGATGGGGCCAAAAAGCGGACACAAAGGACTTCACAACGTTAGGGCAATTTAAGCCCCTGAGTCAAACCGGAGCAGGGTGCAGGCGCTATCCACAACTGTGGTCAAGTAGCCCTTCCAGCCTGTGGATGAAGTGGCTCACAGGGCTGCTTTCAGAACAACAACCGTGTAATTATCCACAAGCTACTTGCCAGCTATCTTCTAGGCTTTTCATCCCCTAGAGTGGCCCAGTAGCCGATTATCCACGTGCTGTGCATAACCCTGTGGATGAAGCTGAACCCGTCCTGGTTCAAGACTTGCGGCTGCAGGCAATGCAGGCAAAGCAAGTTTTGAGGGAACCGATTGATGACAGTAGACGAAGCCAACCACGCCAATACTGTCGGAAGTTCCTGGCGGCGGGTTGTCACCCTGCTGGAGCAGGACCACCGCGTCACACCGCGGCAGCGTGGCTTTGTCATCCTCGCCCAGGCGCAGGGCCTGATCGGCTCTACCTTGCTGGTTGCCGTTCCCAACGAACTCACCCGGGAAGTGCTGCAGACCCAGGTAAAGGACGCGCTGGACGACGCACTGCACAACGTGTTTTCCGAAGACATCCGCTGTGCCATCGACGTGGACACCGATCTGGTGCCTGTCCACGAAGAGCCCGAACCTGTCGTCGAACCTTCCTTCTCGCCGGACCAGCTCATTGAGCAGAAGCCGCAGCCCATGCTGCCCAGCACGTCCCACGAGTTCGGCCGGCTGAACCCGAAATACGTCTTCGACACCTTCGTGATCGGTTCCTCCAACCGCTTCGCCCATGCCGCTGCCGTCGCCGTGGCCGAAGCGCCGGCGAAGGCCTACAACCCGCTGTTCATCTACGGCGACTCCGGCCTGGGAAAGACGCACCTGTTGCACGCAATCGGCCATTATGCCCGGCGGCTATACAGCGGCATCCGCGTCCGCTACGTCAACTCGGAAGAGTTCACCAACGACTTCATCAACTCCATCCGTGACGATGAGGGCGCCAGCTTCAAAACGACGTACCGCAACGTGGACGTCCTGCTGATCGACGACATTCAGTTCCTGGCCGGCAAGGACCGGACGCTGGAGGAGTTCTTCCACACCTTCAACTCACTGCACAACAACAACAAGCAGGTGGTCATCACCTCTGACCAGCCACCCAAGCTGCTCGCCGGTTTCGAAGACCGCATGAAATCCCGTTTCGAGTGGGGCCTCCTGACGGACATCCAGCCCCCGGAGCTCGAGACCCGAATTGCCATCCTCAGGAAGAAGGCCCTCAGCGAAGGCCTCTCCGCTCCGGATGACGCACTTGAGTACATCGCGTCCAAGATTTCGAGCAACATCCGTGAACTCGAAGGCGCCCTGATCAGGGTTACTGCCTTCGCCAGCCTCAACCGGCAACCCGTGGACGTTGCCCTCGCTGAGATGGTCCTCAAGGACCTCATCACCGACGACGGCGCCCAGGAAATTACGTCGAGCCAGATCCTCACGCAGACGGCAGACTACTTCAAGCTCAGCATGGAGGAGCTCTGCAGCAAGTCCCGCACCAGGACCTTGGTCACCGCACGCCAGATCGCCATGTACCTGTGCCGGGAGCTGACTGACATGTCGCTTCCCAAGATCGGCCAGGAGCTCGGCGGCCGCGACCATACCACCGTGATTCACGCGGACCGCAAGATCCGGGAACTGATGGCCGAACGCCGTGTCATCTACAACCAAGTGACAGAGCTGACCAACAGGATCAAGCAGCAACAGCGCGATTCGTAGCGGCGCATCTATACCTTATTAACAGGTGCATGTGGATAAGCCTGTGGATACTTAAGGGGACAACCGCGGTTAATGGGCTTAAAACCCTTAAGGCGCCTGTGGATTCGAAAAACCGCGAAAAATGTTGTCCCCATCCACACCCTGTTTAAAACCTGCTCCACCCACAGTCCATGAACAGGGCTTAACCGCCGGATCATGCGGGTGGAGGCAGTTATCCACAGTTTCCACAGCAGTTATTAACACTACTAATCCCAAAAATTCGAAGTCCCTCAAATAACAAGTTCGATCTCCAGCACCGCACGAAGGGTCCAGCGGCCCCAAAGGGACCTGGCGCTGCCGGCTGGGGATGGGTTAATCCCTGATCTTCCGGCTAAGCTGTCAGCAGCGCTCCCATCCTTGGGTTTCTGCGTGGTCCAGGCATCACGGACCATGCAAGTTCAGGTGCCGGGGCAACTCCTTTGGAACTTCCTGCGGGAAATTTCCGGAACACCATCGCAGCAGTAATGAAAGGCGGCACCCTTCCGTGAAGTTCAGAGTCGATCGGGACGTCCTGGCAGAAGCCGTCACCTGGACAGCCCGCTCGTTGTCTCCGCGGCCGCCCGTTCCCGTCCTCTCCGGCCTCCTCTTGAAGGCTGAAGCAGGCACGGTCAGCCTTTCGAGCTTTGACTACGAGACTTCCGCGCGTCTCGAAATTGCCGCTGACATCCGGGACGAAGGCACCATCCTGGTGTCGGGGCGCCTCCTTGCTGACATTTGCCGCAGCCTCCCCTCGGCTCCCGTCGACGTCGAAACCGATGGCAACAAAGTCACCCTGACCTGCCGCCGAACCAGCTTCCACCTGGCCACCATGCCCGAAGCCGAGTACCCGCCGCTTCCGGCCCTGCCGGCCGTCAGCGGAACGGTTCCGGGCGACTCGTTTGCCCAGGCCGTTTCCCAGGTGATCATCGCTGCCAGCAAAGATGACACCCTGCCCATCCTCACTGGTGTTCGGATGGAGATCGAGGATGACCTCATCACACTCCTCGCCACGGACCGCTACCGCCTCGCGATGCGTGAAGTTCCGTGGAAGCCGGTTACTCCCGGAATCTCCACCAGCGCCCTGGTCAAGGCAAAAACGCTGAACGAGGTGGCCAAGACCCTCGGCAACAGCGGCGACATCCACCTTGCCCTCTCTGATGACGACAGCCGCCTGATCGGCTTTGAAAGCGGCGGACGCACCACCACCTCGCTGCTGGTGGACGGTGATTACCCGAAGATCCGCTCGCTCTTCCCCGATTCAACCCCGATCCACGCCACCGTGCAGACGCAGGAACTCGTTGAGGCAGTACGCCGCGTGTCCCTCGTGGCAGAACGCAACACCCCTGTCCGCCTGGCCTTTACCCAAGGACTGCTGAACCTCGACGCTGGTACCGGCGAAGATGCCCAGGCCTCCGAAGAGCTCGAAGCCCAACTCTCCGGTGACGACATCACGGTCGCCTTCAATCCCCACTATTTGGTGGAGGGCCTGAGCGTGATTGAAACCAAGTTCGTTCGCTTCTCCTTCACTACGGCACCGAAGCCGGCCATGATCACCGCCCAGGCGGATGCCGACGGCGAGGACCAAGACGACTACCGTTACCTCGTGATGCCGGTCCGCCTCCCCAACTAGTCCCCACCGCCACCCTCGCCTCGCAAGTCCCCATCGGCTCCCACCCTTCGCAAGCTCAGGCAGGCCCCTCGCCGATGGGGCTCCACGGCCAGGGAACCCTGGCGGCGTGGGCCCAGACAGTTGTTGTCGTTCTGGTCCCCGAAACTTGTTCCCACCCCCAGCGCAGAAAGAGGTTCCACCATGCACATTGGACTGATCGGCCTTGGCAAAATGGGATTCAACATGCGCGAACGCCTGCGCAAGGGCGGTGTGGAGGTCACCGGGTATGACCGCAATCCGGACGTCACCGACGCCGGCTCCATCGATGAACTCCTCACCGCAGTTCCAAGTCCGCGACTGATTTGGGTGATGGTTCCGGCCGGTGACATCACGGACGCCGTCATCAGGGAGCTTGGCGAAAAGCTTGACGAGGGCGACCTCATTATCGACGGCGGCAACTCCCGCTTCACGGAAGACCAGAAGCACGGGGAATTCCTGGCCGCCAAAGGCATCCGCTTCGCGGACTGCGGGGTATCCGGTGGCGTGTGGGGCCTGCAAAACGGTTACGGACTCATGGCCGGCGGCGACGCAGCCGACATCGAGCGGGCACTTCCGGTCTTTGACGCCCTGCGCCCGGAGGGGGAACGCGAGGACAGCTTTGTCCATGTTGGCGGGATCGGCGCAGGCCACTACGCCAAGATGGTGCACAACGGCATCGAATACGGCCTGATGCAGGCTTACGCCGAGGGGTACCAGCTGCTCGCCTCCAAGGACATCATCACCGATCTGCCAGGCACTTTCCGGGCCTGGCAAAAAGGCACCGTGGTCCGCTCGTGGCTGCTGGACCTGCTGGTCAAGGCACTCGATGAGGATCCGGGCCTGCAAAACATCGACGACTACGTCGAGGACTCCGGTGAAGGCAGGTGGACCGTGGAAGAAGCCATTGCCAACGCGATTCCCGCGCCGGCCATCACGGCCGCGCTCTTCGCGCGCTTCGAGTCCCGCGAGGACAGTTCCCCGGCCATGAAGATGGTGTCCGCCCTGCGCCACCAGTTCGGCGGACACGCAACCCGTCCCGCCAAGTAGCCTCCACCGGGAACCTGCGAGGTTCCCAGAATTGCCGAAAACCGCGTGTACCTAGAACACCTTTCCCTGACTGACTTCCGCAGTTACGCGCAGGTCGACCTTGCCCTGGGCCCGGGTGTCACGGTTCTGGTGGGCTACAACGGCATCGGCAAGACCAACCTCATGGAGGCCATCGGTTACCTTGCCACCATGAGCTCCCACCGGGTCAGCTCGGACGGGCCGCTTTTGCGCTTCGGAACTGACCGCGCGCTGGTCCGGGCCAGGCTGGTCCGCGGCGGACAGACCACCGTCCTGGAGCTGGAAATCAACGCGGGGCGGGCGAACCGCGGACGCATCAACCGCAGTAATCCGGTCCGTGCCCGCGATCTGCTGGGCATCTGCCAAACAGTGCTCTTTGCCCCCGAAGACCTGGCACTGGTCAAGGGTGACCCCTCAAACCGGCGCCGTTTCCTCGATGAGCTGCTCGCCAGCCTTATTCCGCACCACGCGGCCACGCGCAGCGACTACGACCGGGTGCTGAAACAACGCAATGCCCTGCTGAAGTCCGCCCGTGCCGGGAAGTTCACCTCCGCCCACGAGGCAACGCTGGATGTGTGGGACCAGCATATGGCCAAGGCCGGCGCCGAGCTGCTGTTCGCGCGGCTTGAACTGGTGGAGCGCCTCCGCCCGCACGTGGCCCGTGCTTATGCTGAGCTGACTGACGGGTCAAAGCCTGCTGACGCCGTCTACCGCTCCACCCTCCAGAACCAGATGGACGACGACGGCGTCCCCGTGGTGCGCACTGCCGGCACCAGTGCCGGAGGTACTTCGGAAAACGTGGAAGACCTGCGCCAGCTGACGGTGGATCAGCTAACCGAACGGTACGTGCGTGCCTTTGCCGAAGCGCGCAAAAAGGAACTGGAACGGGGCATTTCCCTCGTGGGCCCGCACCGGGATGAACTGGAGCTGGTCCTGGGCCAGGCACCGGCCAAGGGGTATGCCTCCCACGGAGAGACCTGGTCCATGTGCCTGGCACTGCGGCTCGGTTCGTACTATGTGATGCTGGACGATGCCAGGACCGGAGGCTCAGCCCCCATCCTGATCCTCGACGACGTTTTTGCCGAGCTGGACGTCCAGCGCCGGCGTAAACTGGCGGCAATAGTCTCGGGTGCGGAACAGGTCCTGGTGACCGCCGCCGTCGACGCCGACATCCCGGAAGAGCTGTCCGGACGGCGGGTGAAGGTCATCGCGGGAGGTATCGATGAATAGGGACGACGAAAGTGCCGGCGGCAAAGCACCCCGCCACGACGCGGACGGCCGCACCCCGGACAACATCGACGCACCCCAGGCTGCCCTGAACAGAATGCGGGAGGCTGCCGCCGCGCGGGGCGAAATCCGCCGTGCCGCACCGCGCCCCGGATCCCAAAAGGCCAAAAAGGGCATCCGCGACACCCGCGGATTCAGCCAGTTCCACGCCACCGGCCGCGATCCCCTGGGCCTCGGCAAAGTAGTGGGCCGCCTGGTGGCCGAACGTGGCTGGACCTCGCCGGTTGCTGTCGGGTCCGTCATGGCAGAGTGGGCCACGCTGGTGGGACCGGAAATCTCCGCCCACTGCACGCCCGAAAGCTTCACCGGCACCACCTTGCACGTCCGGTGCGATTCAACCGCCTGGGCCACACAGTTGCGGCTACTCAGCATGAGCCTGCTGGAGAAATTCCGGGCGGAGCTCGGCGATGGAGTGGTCACCAGCATCCAGGTCCTGGGGCCCTCCGCGCCCAGCTGGCGCAAGGGCGGCAGGTCCGTCAACGGCCGGGGCCCCCGGGACACCTACGGATAGGCCGCCGTCTAACTCTTGAAAATCCCCTGATTGGCGTGTAGCGCCCTGGAAGGGCCGGAGGGTGTATAGGCACCCGAAGACCGGACCGTTGGAGCGCCCAAGGCGCGGTCTACGGCCTGTAAAGGGCACATCGACTGCCATCCACGCCCCTGGAATGCGGGGATACCGTACGTTTCGCGGTAGAATCGTTGGAGATAACTGGGCGCGGGTTAAACGTTGACTGAGTCCGTTTTCCGCACGCTTTCCAGCACGCGGACTTCGGATTCCGCCATCAGCTAGTAACCGGCGCTATAAGTTTGTGCCTGTTGGCAGATGACTTTCCTGCTGGAACTGGGGAAAGAATCAGCCGGCCATCATCGAGAACAGAGGAGTCGACAGCACCTGTGGCTAACGACAATACAGATATTCTGGCAGCTGAGCCCGCAGTCGAGGATGCCCGCACGCCTGACACCCCGGGTGAAGCTGCCACTCCACGCGAGTACGGCGCCAGCGACATTACTGTCCTTGAAGGCCTCGAGGCAGTGCGGAAGCGCCCGGGCATGTACATCGGCTCCACCGGACCCCGGGGACTCCACCACCTTGTCTACGAAGTGGTGGACAACTCCGTGGACGAGGCCCTGGCCGGCTACTGCACACATATTGAGGTAGTGCTCCAGGCGGACGGCGGCGTTAAGGTCGTCGACGACGGCCGTGGCATTCCGGTGGACATGCACCCCACCGAACACAAACCCACGGTCGAGGTGGTCATGACCATCCTGCATGCCGGCGGCAAGTTCGGCGGCGGCGGCTATGCCGTATCCGGCGGCCTGCACGGTGTGGGTATCTCCGTTGTTAATGCCCTTTCCAGCAGGGTGGACACCGAGGTCCGCCGCCAGGGACACGTCTGGCGGATGTCTTTCGCCGACGGCGGCAAGCCCCAGGGCAGCCTGGTGAAGGGTGAGGAAACCGACCTGACGGGAACCACCCAGACGTTCTACCCGGACGCCGAGATTTTCGAGACCACGGAGTTCGATTTCGAGACGCTTCGTGCCCGCTTCCAGCAGATGGCGTTCCTTAACAAGGGACTTCGCATCACGCTGACTGACGAACGCACCTCTGC
Source organism: Arthrobacter sp. (assembly GCA_046717065.1). Classification (GTDB taxonomy): domain Bacteria; phylum Actinomycetota; class Actinomycetes; order Actinomycetales; family Micrococcaceae; genus Arthrobacter. Next base: position 7,568 of record JBKJVX010000244.1, read on the forward strand.
CAGCGATAACGACGCCGACGCCGACCTTGACCTCGATGCTGTTATCACCGAAGGCGAAGTAACCGCCGAGCACCGGACGGTGGTTTACCAGTACGACGAAGGCCTGCTGGACTACGTCAAGCACCTGAACTCCGGCAAGAAGGTGGAAGTTGTCCATGAGGACGTCATCGCCTTCGAGACCGAGGACAAAGAGCGCCGGATCGCCCTGGAGATGGCGATGCAGTGGACCAATGCCTACTCCGAAAGCGTCCACACCTACGCGAACACCATCAACACCCATGAGGGCGGTACGCACGAAGAGGGTTTCCGCGCTGCCATGACGTCCCTGATCAACCGCTATGCGCGCGAAAAGGGGATCATCAAGGAAAAGGACGACAACCTTACCGGTGATGACATCCGTGAGGGCCTCACCGCCGTCATTTCCGTCAAGCTTGCCGAGCCTCAGTTCGAAGGCCAGACCAAGACCAAGCTCGGCAACTCCGAGGTCAAGGGCTTCGTCCAGCGCGTTGTCACCGACGGACTTGGCGACTGGCTGGAGCGCAATCCCGGCCCTGCCAGGGACGTCATCCGCAAGGCCATTTCCGCGGCGCAGGCCCGCATGGCGGCCCGCAAGGCCAGGGACAACGCGCGCCGCAAGAGCCCCCTCGAATCCTTCGGCATGCCGGGCAAGCTGTCCGACTGCTCCTCCAAGGATCCGGAAAAGTGCGAGGTCTACATCGTGGAGGGTGACTCCGCCGGCGGTTCCGCCAAGCGCGGCCGGAACCCCGAAACGCAGGCCATCCTGCCGTTGCGCGGCAAGATCCTGAACGTGGAGCGCGCCCGCTTGGACAAGGCGCTGGGCAATGCAGAAGTCCAGTCCATGATCACGGCGTTCGGTACCGGCATCGGGGAAGACTTCGACCTCTCGAAGCTGCGCTACCACAAGATCGTCCTGATGGCCGATGCCGACGTGGACGGCCAGCACATCACCACCCTGCTGATGACCCTGCTGTTCCGCTACATGCGCCCGCTGATCGAAAACGGCTACGTCTACCTGGCCCAGCCGCCGCTGTACAGGATCAAGTGGTCAAACGCTGCCCACGACTACGTCTACAGCGACAGGGAGCGCGACGCGAAACTTGTCTCAGGCCAGGCAGCCGGGCGCCGCATCCCCAAGGACAACGGCATCCAGCGCTACAAGGGCCTGGGCGAGATGGACTACACGGAACTGTGGGACACCACCATGGACCCGGACCACCGCACCCTGCTGCAGGTCACCATGGATGACGCCCTCGCGGCCGACCAGATCTTCTCTGTGCTGATGGGTGAGGACGTGGAGTCACGCCGTAACTTCATTCAGCAGAACGCCAAGGACGTCAGGTTCCTGGATATCTAAGCGCACGTCATTCGCATAGTCCAGAGCTGACATATACCTGAAACGGAAATAGAAAATGAGCGACGAAACACCCGAGAACCCGGTCCCCGAGGCCGGGAACCCGGACACCGTTCTAGAAGGCGATGTGCTGGTTGACCGCGTGGAGCAGGTGGACCTGCAGACGGAAATGCAGCGGTCCTACCTGGACTACGCCATGGCCGTCATCGTGGGCCGCGCCCTTCCGGACGTCCGTGACGGCCTGAAGCCTGTCCACCGCCGTGTGCTTTACGCGATGTTCGACGGCGGCTACCGCCCCGAGCGCTCCTTCAACAAGTGCGCGCGCGTGGTGGGCGAGGTCATGGGCCAGTACCACCCCCACGGCGACACCGCGATCTACGATGCCCTGGTCCGCCTCATCCAGGACTGGACCATGCGGTATCCGCTGGCCCTCGGCCAAGGCAACTTCGGCTCTCCCGGCAACGACGGCGCTGCTGCGCCCCGTTACACCGAGACGAAAATGGCGCCGCTTGCCATGGAGATGGTCCGCGACATCGACGAGGAAACCGTCGATTTCCAGGACAACTACGACGGCAAGAACCAGGAACCCACCATCCTTCCGGCCCGGTTCCCCAACCTGCTGGTCAATGGATCCTCAGGCATCGCCGTCGGCATGGCCACCAACATCCCGCCGCACAACCTCCGCGAAGTAGCCGACGGCGTGCAGTGGTACCTGGCCAACCCGGGAGCCAGCCGTGAAGAACTGCTGGAAGAACTCCTGCTGCGGGTCAAGGGCCCGGATTTCCCCACCGGTGCCACGATCCTTGGACACAAGGGCGTCGAGGATGCCTACCGGACCGGCCGTGGCTCCGTCACCATGCGGGCCGTAGTGAATGTGGAGGAGCTGCAGGGACGCACCTGCCTCGTAGTCACGGAACTGCCGTACCAGGCGAACCCGGACAACCTCGCCATTAAGATCGCCGAACTGGTCAAGGACGGCAAGATCCAGGGCATTGCCGACCTGCGCGATGAAACGTCCGGCCGAACCGGCCAGCGGCTGGTCATCGTCCTCAAGCGCGACGCCGTCCCGAAGGTGGTGCTGAACAACCTCTACAAGCACACCGAACTGCAGAGCAACTTCTCGGCCAACATGTTGGCCATTGTGGACGGCGTGCCCCGCACCCTGAGCCTGGATGCCTTCATCAGGCACTGGGTGACCCACCAGATGGATGTCATCGCGCGGCGCACCCGGTACCGGTTGCGCAAGGCCGAGGAAGAAGCCCACATCCTGCGGGCGCTCCTCAAGGCACTGGACATGCTCGATGAAGTCATCGCCCTTATCCGCGCTTCCAACACCACCGAAGCGGCACGCGACGGCCTGATGGAACTGCTGGACATCGACGAACTGCAGGCACGGGCCATCCTGGACATGCAGCTGCGCCGCCTGGCCGCCCTGGAACGCCAGAAGATCCAGGACCGCCACTCAGAGCTTGAAGCACTGATCGCGGAGTACAACGAGATCCTTGGCTCCGAGCAGCGCCAGCGCGAAATCATCAGCACCGAGCTTGGCGAGATTGTGGCCAAGCACGGCGATGACCGGCGAACCAAAATCCTCATGGGCTACGACGGCGACATGTCCATGGAGGACCTCATCCCCGAGGAGGAGATGGTTGTCACCATCACCCGCGGCGGCTACGTCAAGCGCACCCGGAGTGACAACTACCGCTCCCAGCAGCGCGGCGGCAAGGGCATCAAGGGTGCCCAGCTCCGCGGCGATGACGTGGTGGAGCACTTCTTCGTCACCACCACCCACCACTGGTTGCTGTTCTTCACCAACCTGGGCCGCGTGTACCGGGCCAAGGCGTACGAGCTGATGGAAGCCGGCCGCGACGCCAAGGGCCAGCACGTGGCAAACCTGATGGCGTTCCAGCCGGATGAGCACATCGCCCAGGTCCTGGACCTGAAGGACTACCAGCAGGCGCCGTACCTGGTTCTCGCCACCAAGCGGGGCCTGGTCAAGAAGACGCGGCTGGAGGACTACGACACCAACCGTTCCGCAGGCGTCATCGCGATCAACCTCCGCGACGGCGACGAACTTGTGTCCGCCCAGCTGGTTTCGGAAACCGATGACCTGCTGCTGGTGTCCCGCAAGGGCCAGTCCATCCGCTTCACGGCCACCGAGGACGCCCTTCGCCCCATGGGCCGGGCAACCTCCGGCGTCACCGGCATGAAGTTCCGCGAGGAGGACGAACTGCTCGCAGCCAACGTGGTGACCGACGGCTCGTTCGTGTTCATTGTCACGGACGGGGGCTACGCCAAGCGCACCGCGGTTGAGGAATACCGGTTGCAGGGACGCGGCGGCCTGGGCATCAAGGTGGCCAAGCTGGCCGAAGGGCGCGGTGACCTGGTGGGAGCGCTGATCGTCCAGGAAGAGGACGAGGTCCTGGTAGTCATGGAAGGCGGCAAGGTTGTCCGTTCCTCGGTTGCCGGCGTCCCGGCCAAGGGGCGTGACACCATGGGCGTCATCTTCGCCAAGCCGGACAAAAATGACCGGATCATCGAGGTGGCGCGCAACAGCGAACGCGGTCTCGAGGGCGAGGAATCGCTTGAGGATGACGTAACGTTGGCTGAAGATGGCGGCTCCCCGGAGGAAGCCGCAGAGTCAGCAGTGGCAGACGAATCACCGGCCGTTGAGTCAGAGGACGCCTCGGGCGACGCTGAGCCGAACGAAGACAACACGGAGGTAACGAGTGAGTAATCCGGACTCATTTCCCAAGCCGAACACTTCTGTTCCCGAGGGAAGCCGGCCCTCGGCTGCACCCCGCGTGAACGCTCCTGTTCGTCCCCAGCAGCGGCCGGCAGCTCCCGCAGCTGCACCGGGCCAACGCCCGTCGGTTCCCGGCCAGCGCCCCGCCCAGGGCGAGCGTCCGACGACGGGACAGCCGGCCCCGCGCACGGCTCCGGGAAGTCCCGTGCAAGGTCAGCGCCCCGTGCAGGGCCAGTCCGGCCAGCGCCCCACCCCGGGAAACCCGGCACAGGGCCAGCGGCCCACAACGGGTAACCCGGTACAGGGCCAGCGTCCCGCCGCGGGCACACCCGGATTGGTGAAGCCGGCACCGAAGGCCAAGGTAAGGCGTGCCCGGCTGCTGGTCAGCAAGGTGGATCCGTGGTCTGTGCTGAAGATGGCATTCCTGCTGTCAGTGGCGCTGGGAATCGTCACCGTAGTTGCCGCCATCGTCCTGTGGACCGTTCTGGACCTCACGGGGATCTTCGACCAGGTGGACAGCCTGCTGGGCACGCTCGCCGGCTCTGAGGGCGGCGGCTTCGAGCTGAAGAAGGTCGCCAGCCTCGGCCAGGTGGCATCATTCGCCACCATTATTGCCGTAGTGAACGTGGTCCTGCTGACCGCACTCTCCATGCTGTCTGCCGTTCTGTACAACATCGCTGCCACCCTTGTGGGCGGCATTGGCGTCACCCTCACCGACGATTAGGTCCCTGCTTTCACCGGCCATTTCCCGGTGAAAGCGCCCGATTTGAGATCGGGCCGGGATGTGCTGTAAAGTCATGTCTCGGCCCGATGAGGTATCGGGGCGTATAGCTCAGGCGGTTAGAGCGCTTCGCTGATAACGAAGAGGTCCCAGGTTCAAGTCCTGGTACGCCCACGGAACCTGTGCAGGTTCAAGTGGAGGTTTGGTTTGCATCACTGCGGCCGGACCGGAACGGGGAGCATGTGAAGAAGTTGCTTGTACTGGCAGCCGCAATCGCAGGCATCCTGGTCTACCGGAAAGCACAGGAATCCGAAGCCCGGAAAAATGTCTGGAGCAAGTCAACCGATACGGTTGAATAGGACGGACGCCCGGTGCCGGGGCTGGTCAGCAGCCCTGAGGTTCTAGGGTATGATTGACGGGTTGCTTCTTATGGGGGCATGGCGCAATTGGTAGCGCACCTGCTTTGCAAGCAGGGGGTTCGGGGTTCGAGTCCCCGTGCCTCCACCATAAGGAAGTCCCGGTCAGCGGAAACGCTGGCCGGGACTTTTGCTTTGCCCCGCAGTACCCGACATTAGGGTTGGACAGTGAACTTCTTTCTTGCGGCCCTGGGGGTGCTGGGCGTTGCGTCGTCCGGTCCCCTGATAGCGGCAACGCTTGGGGCAACCAGCGTCAGCGCGCTGGCCATAGCTTTCTGGCGCAATGCCATTGGCGCGGCTGTCATGGCGACGCCTACCCTCATTCGGGAGCCAACGCAGTTTGGCAGGGTCACAAAGGCAGAGCTCCGCTGGTCCGTCCTGGCCGCCGTCGCGCTGGCCCTGCACTTTGCCTGCTTCATCACCTCACTGCAACTGACATCCGTTGCCGCAGCCACGGCCCTGGTCTGCCTCCAGTCGGCGTGGATCGCCGTCTTCCAGCTCTTCAGGGGAACCAGGCACCGGTGGCAGGTGCTGGCCGGACTGGGCATCGCGTTCGCCGGTGTGGTGGCCATTACCGGCTTCGATTTGGGCACGTCACCCGAAGCCCTGCTGGGGGACCTGCTTGCTGTGGCCGGCGGAGCCCTTGCCGGGCTGTACACACTGGCCGGAGGCAAGGCGAGGCAGAGCATGACCACCGGAACCTACACCACGCTGTGCTACGGCATGTGCGCGGCGTTGGTGGCCTTGCTGGCCCTGCTGGGCGGCCAACCGCTGGTGGGCTTCGAGGCGGCCGGGTGGCTGGGCATCGCTGCCATTACGGTCTGCGCGCAGCTCATCGGGCACACGGCGTTCAACCACCTGCTGGCCACCATGAGTCCGCTTTTGGTGTCGATGATCATCCTGCTCGAGATCCCCGGAGCTGCCCTCCTCGCAGCGATCTTCCTGCAGGAGGTGCTCCCTGCCGGTACGTACGCCGGACTCATGCTCATCCTGGTGGGACTCGCCGTCGTCGTCCTGGGGCAAAAGTCCGGAAGGGCAGGGCGGCGTAGACGTGCGACAGGAACAGGCAGTACTGATGGGCCGCCGGAGCGTCCCCTGGCGGAACTGGGGACGGACTGACCCTGTGCAGGATCGCTTCCGAAGGGTCCTACTGGCCGCCGCGGCGGATGGGCTGGGCCGTATTGACCGTGTGGATGGCCCGGAGGAGTTTGGCCGGGAAATACACCGAGAAGAACACCACCATAGGCGCTTTGAGCGCCATCTTCTTGACGTTGTGGGCCTTGTAGGTACGGTCAAACCGGGTGACGTAGAAGCGGTAGTCCCGCGGTGAGTCCTCCAGCCGGCGGGCTGACATGCCGGAAACCATCTGCGGACAGTAACTGATCTTCAGGTCGTGGTCCGCCAGGTGCAGGGAAAGATCGATGTCCTCATGCATCTCGTCCTTTTCGTCACGGCAGGTCTCGGACCGGATGATTTGCCAGGCTGAGGAACGCAGGGCCATGTTGGAGCCGAACAGGAAGTGGTACTGGTGTTTGGCCAGCTTCAGCATGAGCTGGCGCATCTTGTCGTCGGCTTTCAGGCCGAAGCGGCGCATGGGCATGTCGTAATAGACCACGGGACCGGTGGCCGCCTGGACGGATGTGTCCAGGAAGGCCCGCTGCACCTGTTCCACCCAGTCCGGCTCCACCACGGAGTCCGCGTCGATACGGCCGAGGATGTCCCCGGTGGAGTTGTCCAGGCCGTAGTTCCGGGTGGGAATGAGGCCCTGTTCCTTGTCCTGGCTCAGCAGGACGATGGGGCTTTCCGGATATTCGAGCTGCATCTGTCGCACAATGTCCGCGGTCCGGTCCTTTGACAGGTTGTCCACCACGATGATCTCGTGGGCCGGGACGGACTGGTAAATGGCAGCAATAAGGCACTGCCGGATCACGCTCTCCTCGTTGTATGCCGGGATAACGATTGACACGCGGGGCAGTTCTGCTGCGTGGTTCAAGGCATCCTCAGAGGATTGATTGGCTGACATCAGTTCAAATCTAGCATCGATCAGATGCGCCTCCCGGGAGGGCGGCTGTGCCCGGAGACGAATGAGGGGCCCCGCCTCAAAGGCAGGACCCCTCACCGGCCATTCGAACTGCTAGGACTGGATGGTGCCCTTGTCCGCACCGCTGCTGCTGGATGCGATGTTCCTGGTGGCCGTCTTGGCATCGGTGGCCACTGATGCAGTGCTGGTGGAAACGTCCTCAGCCACATCCTCCGCCACGTGTTTTGCCTTCTCCGCGGCGTCTCCCGCCGTGTCCTTGGCAGCCTCGGCCACCTCGGAGCCGGAGCCGGTGGTCGCTTCCGGGACCTCGTTCACTGTGGTGGCCGGAACCGGCGCGGGCGTGCCCGTGCCTGCAACAGGTGAGGGCGTCTTCCACGGATCCTCGACCGGCTTGGAGGCTTTCCATGCTGCCACGCCAGCGGCAACCGCCGCGGCGATGACACCGAAGACCAGCCAGCCGCGCTTCTTCGGGGCCTCGGGCTCCGCGAGCTGAACGGTTGCCGTGCGGCCGGCTTGGGTGGCCGCAGCCTTAAGCTGCGTTCCGGTGGCAAGGGCCTGCTCCTGGATGGCGTGGATGATTCCCACGTCGCCAAGCTTCTGGGCAACGGCGTCCACGCGGGCGGGCGTGTTTTCCAGCGTCCGGTGCACAGCGCTGGATGCGGAACCGATCTGGTCGGACAGGCGGGGCAGGTATTCCACCACCACGCGGTCACGGGCATTAAGGATGACGGGCGTGGCCTTGTCCAGGGCCTCATGCAGCCGCGGCGAAGCGCCGTCCACTGCATCGTTAATCCGCGGAGCGAGCTGGGCCAGGCCGTCCTGGATGCGGGGCGTCACCACGGCTACGCCGTCCGCTGCCCTGTGGGCCGCGGTCTTCAGGCCTTCCTGGATCTTGGGAGATGCGGTATCCAAGCTGTGCTGCAGACGGTCCACGGCTGCTTCCACGCGGGGGGATGCCCAATCCTTGGCATTTTCCATGGCGCCAATGACTGACAGCTCAAGGTCACGGGCAATACGATCCGATTTCTTCACAACTACCTCCCGAATTAATGTGACGGTCTGTGGTTAGCCTACGTGCCTTGGTCTTCACCGGCTATTCTCTCTGCGGATTTTAGGCGGATTTCACCCAGCGCGGAACTGATGCAACAGCCGTCACCACCCTGGACCGCCGTGGAAGAATGGGCCCTATGACTGCAATCGCAACCGCAAAAGCAACCATCCACACCAGCCTTGGCGACATCGTCGTCAACCTCTTCGGCAACCACGCGCCCAAGACGGTCAAAAACTTCGTTGGCCTCGCCACCGGCGAGCAGACGTGGACCCACCCAGAGACGGGCGAGGAGAAGACGGGCACGCCGCTGTACAACGGCACCATCTTTCACCGCATCATCAAGGACTTCATGATCCAGGCCGGCGATCCCCTGGGCCGCGGCACCGGCGGACCCGGCTACCGGTTCGACGACGAGATTCACCCCGAGCTCAGCTTCAACCAGCCCTATAAGCTGGCCATGGCCAACGCCGGGATCCAGATGGGCAAGGGCACGAACGGTTCACAGTTCTTCATCACCACCATCCCCACCGACTGGCTCCAGGGCAAGCACAGCATCTTTGGTGAAGTGGCCGACGACGAATCCAAGAAGGTTGTCGACGCCATCGAGGGCGTTCGCACCGGCATGGGCGACCGCCCGGTGGAGGACGTCACCATCAACAGCATCGACATAGAACAGCTGTAATCCCCACCGATGAGTTACGGAGTTCCGTCGGCTGAGCCGTCTGCACAGGTTCCGGTGTGCCCGCGGCATCCGGACCGGCCATCCTATGTCCGCTGCCAGCGGTGCGGGCGGCCCGCGTGCCCCGATTGCCAGCGGGCGGCCGCCGTCGGATTCCAATGCGTTGACTGCGTCAACGAGACAAGCCGGACGACGCCGCAGGTCCGGACCGTCTACGGCGGCGCCGTGGCGTCCGGAAAACCGGTGGTGACGTACGGGATTATTGCCCTTTGTGCGGTGATGTACGTGCTCCAATGGGTGGTTCCCGGCCAGCTGGTCTACGAGCAGTTCGCCTACAACAACGTCTTCGCTACCCCTGAATACGGGGCGTTTGAGCCATGGCGGATGCTGACCGCGGCTTTCCTGCACTCGCCGGATTCCGTCCTGCACATCGCCTTGAACATGTACACGCTGTGGATCTTCGGCCAGGCTCTCGAGCCACTCCTGGGCCGTGCCCGCTTCCTGGCGCTGTATCTGATCTCGGCCGTAGGCGGCTCCGTTGGATATCTGCTCCTGAATCCCGTGCTGGTACCCGGACAAGGGCTGGTGGGAGTTGTGGGTGCTTCGGGCGCCATCTTCGGCCTGTTCGGCGCCATGTTGCTGGTGCAGCGGCATCGTGGCGGCGACACCCGCCAGCTGTGGGTGCTGATTGCCATCAACGGCGTGATTGGATTCCTCATCCCCCAGATCGCATGGCAGGCGCACCTGGGTGGCCTGGTAACGGGTGCTCTTTGCGCGGCGGTTCTTGCCTACACTCCCCGCGGACGGCGACAGGGCCACATCCAGGCAGCGGGCCTGGTGGCGGTCGTGCTACTGCTGGCTGTGGCCAGCTGGGTGAAAATCTCGATGTAACCCCAAAGGCCTTCAGTCTGAAGGGCTGACGCCGTCCCGTTCTCAAGACGGCCCCGACATCCAATGTCGGGGCCTTTTCTTATCCACAGGACTTATCCACAGTGTTGGTAACTTACACGTCTGTAGTTCGACGCCGTAAAGCACTTTTCCCGCCAGTCCGCGGCAATTTCTCAAAGCAGGACGGCTTGCAATCCACACCTGTGGATAACTCTTGGGGATAGTGCTGTGTTTATGTGGACAAAAGCCCGAAAAAGCGGCGTTCTGTGGATAAAACGGTGGAAGACGGCTCTGTTCGGCAGCATCTGAGGCTTTCATGGGCTTCTTTCAACAGCCTTTTGCACAGTGTTAATAAGTGACAGCGGTGTAATCGCGGTGCCGCAATTGCCCGCATTGCGGCGCGAAAGGAGTGACGACCCGCTTGCCCCTCCCACAGTTTCCACAGTTGTGGATAACTTGTGGGTATCGCAGTGTTGGTAAGTGGACAACCTGGCGGGGGTAGTTGAAGCTAGGTGCCAGTCCGCAGTTTCAACGCACGATGCCTGCACCTTTTGTGCCTGCCATTGCCGTCCGAACCAGGAGTACCTAGTGAGCGCCACCACGCAGCACATCTTCCTCGACAAGCAACATCCTGCCCTCTGGCGGGCACTGAACGGGTTGGGGCTTAAAGTGCGGGAGGCTGCAGAGACAGCGGGGCTCGACGGGAAGACAGTGGAGCTCCTGCACGTCCGGATATCGCAGCTCAACGGCTGCGCTTACTGCCTGGATCTGCATGTCAGGGATGCCATCAAGGCGGGCGAGAGCGGACAGCGTCTGGCGGTGCTCCCCGCGTGGCGCGAGACGGCCCTCTTCACCGAAAAGGAACGGGCCGCCCTTGCACTTGCGGAAAGCATCACGGAGTTGCCGGACCATCACGCCCAGGCTCAGGAGGAAGCGTTCGCGCGCGAGCACCTCACGGAAGAGGAGTTCTCGATTGTCAGTTGGCTGGCAATCACCATGAATGCCTTCAACCGGATATCCATCACCAGCCACCACCCCGTCCGTCGGGACCGGTAGTCCTCCGTCCGGACCGTTAGGACAGGCCCTACCTACAGGGCCTGGTTATCCACAGGTCTTCCACACTGTTAATAACTGCATCGGGGTGGCATGATTGGCCCGTTCCCGCTACTTGGCGGTCGTGAGGCCAGCTTTCTGCCGGTGCCCTCAGGTTTTCAACAATGTGGATAACTTTCCCAACAGTTGGGGAAAACCAAGGAGTCAGGCGCCGGGCCGCGGCCAGATTCCTGAAGATCCACGCCGGTGACTGTCCAATAAGTGCGTATCAACCATGCCGATGGCTTCCATGAGGGCAAACATGGTGGTGGGACCCACGAAGGAGAAACCCTTCTTCCGCAGTGCCTTGGACAGGGCAACCGACTCCGGGGACTGGGTGGGGATATCGGTGTGGACTGCAGGGCGGGGCGTGTCTGTTGGTGTGAACTGCCAGACAAAGTCCACCAGGCCGCCTTCCTGGCGCAGTGCGACGGTGGCCGCTGCATTTGTCACAGCGGACAGGATTTTCAACCGGTTCCGGACGATGCCGGGATCCTGCAGCAGCCGATCGATGTCCGCCTCGGTAAACAGCGCTACCGCATCTGGGTTGAAGCCTGCAAAGGCGGCCCGGAACGCAGGGCGCTTCCGGAGGATGGTGGCCCAGGAAAGCCCTGCTTGAAAACCCTCCAGGCAGATACGCTCGTAGAGCCCCTGTTCGTCGGTGACAGGAAGGCCCCACTCATTGTCGTAATAGTCGCGCAGGAGTGGGTCAGTGGACGCCCACGCCGGCCGGGCGAGGCCGTCCTCGCCGACGACTGCACCGCCGTGAGGAGGCCGGTCAGAGGCTGGACCACCGCTATCCGTTGTGCCGACGGCTGGACTGCCGTCAGGAATTAGGAGCGCCACCGGGTGGTCATGAGGAAGCCGATGATTGCGATGCCGAAGCCGGCTACGATGTTCCACGATTCCCACGCCGCAACCGGCAGCTGGCCTTCGCTGATGTAGAACGTGATGATCCAGAAGAGGCCAATGATCATCAGGCCGAACATGACCGGCTTGAACCAGACGGGGTTGGGCTTGTAGGCCTGCGACGAAGCCTGCTGGGGGGTGCTGGCGGTCTTCTTGCGAGGCTTTGACTCGGGCACGGGTTCTCCTTGGCGGGCTGAGGCAAGCTCGGCGTTCCGGGCTTGATATCCTGCAAGAAGGAAGTTGCCAGCGGTCTGCGCGATCTTGGTCAAATCTGGATTCTTACTAGCAGCCAATTCTAGCCGTAGTCGTGGGTCACCAACGCCCATCGCAACCGCCGGGAGGAGAACCCGTGGTACTGCAGGAGAAGGCGAGGCCCGTTGCTGCGCCGGGTGCCGGCGTCGTTATGCTGCGCGGGGCAGTCCTGGTGGTGGGTGAGCTGCTCATTACAGCAGGAATCATCCTTCTTCTTTTTGTTGCCTGGCAGCTGTGGTGGACCAACGTGGAGTCCGACGCCAAGCAGAGCGAAGTCATCAGGGAGTTTGCACAGGACCTCGGTGGTGCGGCTCCAGCCGCCGCGGACGCGCCGCCAGCTCCTGAAGATTTCGGTCCGCCCGCAGTTTCGGCAGCGCCCGGCCACGCCGGCACCATCGGGATCATGTACATTCCCCGGTTCGGCGAAAGCTACACCCGGCCCATCGTCCAGGGGACCACCAGTGACGTACTGGACACACTCGGGTTGGGGCACTATACCAACACGGCCATGCCGGGAGCGGTTGGTAATTTCGCTGTTGCGGGGCACCGCCAGACCCATGGTGCGGTCCTGGACAATATCCACACCCTCGTTCCCGGGGACAAGATCTACGTCCAGACCAAGGACGGATACTACGTGTATGTCTTCCGCAACAACCAGATCGTGATGCCGTCGCGAACGGACGTCCTGGAACCTGTGCCCACACTTCCGGGCGTCACCCCCACCGAAAGCTTCCTCACGATGACCAGCTGCAACCCCCGCTTCGGGGCGGAAGAACGCATTATCGCTTATGCGCTGCTGGACAGCTGGCGCCCTGCATCAGCCGGTCCGCCTGCCGAAATCGCAGCCCAGGTTGCCGCAGCGATTGGAAAGGGCTAAGCATGTACGGCTGGATCTTCCGCCATCTTCCCGGGCCTTTGTGGCTGCGGATCGCCACCTCGCTGGTGCTCATCGCCGCCGCACTGGTATTGATGGTTCAGTTCCTTTTCCCGTGGATGTCCGAGTACACCCAATTCACCGACTCAACGATTGGTTCCGTAAGCCAGCCATGACCACAACCAAGATCCTCGTGGTGGATAACTACGACAGCTTCGTCTACACCCTGGTGGGTTACCTCCAGGAGCTTGGCGCCGAGACCACAGTGGTCCGCAACGACGACGTCACCCTGGCGGAGGCCACCGAACTGGCCGGCACCCGCGACGGCGTGTTGATCTCTCCCGGCCCTGGCAACCCCGCTGAAGCCGGGGTCTGCATCGAACTCATCAAATGGTGTGGCGAGAACAGCGTGCCCATGTTCGGCGTATGCCTGGGACACCAGGCGCTGGCGGAGGCATTCGGCGGCAAGGTGACCCATGCCCCGGAACTTATGCACGGGAAGACCTCCCTGGTGGAACACATCGGAACCAGTGTCTTTTCGGGACTCCCCTCCCCCGTCACGGCCACCCGCTACCACTCCCTCGCTGCGGTGCGGGACTCGCTTCCCGATGTCCTTGAAGTGACGGCGGAAACCGCGTCAGGCGTGGTGATGGGGCTCCAGCACCGGACCGCACCCCTGTGCGGTGTGCAGTTCCACCCGGAATCCGTGCTGACTGAGGGCGGCTACCAGATGCTGGGGAACTGGCTCGAGTCCCTGGGCATGAAGGGCGCGGCTGCGCGGGCAGCCAAGCTGAGCCCGCTCATCCAGCACTGACCTGTTGCGGCCTTCCGTTCAGTCGTCATCCTTCTTGGTGGATGTCGGCGTGGGTGTCGGGGTCGGAGCGGGGCTTGGCGGCGGGGGCGGCGCCTTGGCAACCACGATGGTGACAGTCTTGCCCTGCTCCACTGCGGCGTTAACGGCGTCGCTCTGATCCGTGACCCTGCCCGGTTCCACCTGCGCGTTCTCCGCCTCAACCACAGCGGGTACCAGGCCCAGTTCCTTCAAAGCCGCTTCTGCTTCTTCCCGGGTCCGTCCGCGCAGTTCGGGGACTGCGACCTTGCCGGTGGACACCACCAGCTCAACGCTTGTGCCCACGCCAACGCTCTGTCCCGGGGCGGGGCTCGTGGTGATCACGATGCCTGCCGGGACTGTGGCGCTGTTGGCGGTGGTGGTTGAGGGAGCGCCCACCAACCCGATTTGGCGGAGCATGTCCCGGGCAGCAGCTTCAGTTTTGCCCGGCAGGCTGTCTGGAATCTTGACGGCGCTGGGCCCGTCGGAGATATTCAGGACCACCTCGGCTCCGGGATCCACGGCGACGCCGGACGCAGGATCCGTTCCGATGGCAGTGCCCTTGGGTACCGTGTCATGTTGAGCGCGGACGATTCTGGGCACGAGGTCCGCGCCGTAGAGCTCCTGCAGGGCAGCAGACTCAGTCATCGCCGCCACCGCAGGAATCGAAACCTTCGGCGGCGGCGGTGCCGGGCGGTTCACGATGTTGTACAGCCACAGTCCGCCGCCGGCCAGGACGAGGACGGTGAAGATCACCAAAGTCGTGATCCACGCACGACGGCGGGACTTTTGCCGTGCGGTCCGCTCGCGTTCCAAAGGCAGGCCGAGGAGCAACTCATCCCGTGTGGAAGGTTCGTAAGCACCGGGATCGGTGCTGCCGCCGTCGTCGGCCGGTGTGCTCATGGCAGCGAGACGTCCCGTAGGTGCGTTATCCAGGAAGCTCGCGCCCGTAACCGCAAAGGCTTCAGTGGCGGGGGAAGAGGAAGAGGTTGGGACGTGGTCGTTGGGATCGGTGGGCGCCTCAGAGGGCGATGCCGCCGCAACAGGAATACCGGCCCTTGCGGCGCGCAGGGCACGCTGGAACGCTGCGGCATCCTGGAACCTGTCGTCGCGGTTCTTCTGCAGTGCCTTTGCAAGCACGGTGTCCAGTGCAGGCGAAATCTCCGGGTTCAGGCTGCTCGCCGGTGCCGGGATTTCACGCACGTGCTGGTAGGCCACGGACACGGGACTGTCGCCGACGAACGGCGGGCGCGAGGTCAGCATTTCGTACAGGAGGCAGGCGGCGGAGTAGAGGTCGCTGCGTGCATCCACTGTTTCACCGCGGGCCTGCTCAGGTGACAGGTACTGGGCGGTGCCCACCACGGCCTGCGTCTGCGTCATGGTGGCCGAGGAATCGGCAATGGCACGGGCGATGCCGAAGTCCATGACCTTCACCGAGTCACTGCCGGGGCAGTACATCACGTTGGCCGGCTTGATGTCGCGGTGCACGATCCCCGCCTTGTGGCTGTACTCGAGGGCTCCGAGTACGCCCAGGCAGTAATCGATAGCGTGGTCGATAGTTACGTCGTTGGCCCGGATAAGATCCCGGATGGTCTTGCCCTCAACGAACTCCATCACGATGTACGGCACGCGGACGTTGTCATGCGAACCGTCGTGGACGAGGTGCTCGCCCGTATCGTAAATAGCCACAATGGACGGGTGGTTCAGCGCCGCCACGGCCTGCGCTTCGCGCTTGAAGCGCGCCTGGAACTGGGGATCACGTGCAAGGTCCGCGCGCAGCAGTTTGATGGCCACGGTGCGCCCGAGCCGGGTGTCCAGGCCCCGGTGCACGTCCGCCATTCCTCCCCGGCCGATTAGGTTGCCCACCTCGTACCGTCCGCTCAGGACGCGTTGGCTATCCACCGGGAGGCTGTCCTCCCGGTGCAACGGTGTGCGCGCTGACTCGTTCATTGGCTGTCCTGGCGGTTACGGCTTGCAGGTCGGAGGCAGGCCCGGCAGCTCGCCGGCGGCGCAATCCGGGAGGGGCGACTGTGCTGTGGGTGCTGCCACGGCGGAGGTGGTGGATGTCGGCGCCGGCGCCGGAGAGGTTGTGGTGGGGGCGGGCGGTGCCACGGCATAGGTAATGGTCACCGGCGAACCCACTTCCACCAGACCCGACCGCGACAAGCCAATCACCGAGTTGGGTGCTGAGTTCGCATCAACCTGCGGCTGCAAGCTGACGTCCAGGTTAAGGGCGGAAAGCTGCGACTGAACCGTCCGGTAGTCCTTCCCCAGGTAGGCCTCAGGAATGACGTTCACGGTTTCCGGCGGCGGGGGCGTGCTCACTGTGGGTGTGGCGCGGGTCTGTGTCGGCGTGGCCGACTGTGTTGTCTGGGTGGGGGTCGCGCTGCTGGGCTGGGTGTTGCTTGAAGGGGCGCTGGAGGTGGGGTCGCTCGACGGAAACAGGATGCCCCGCTGGTTGAGGAAGAAACCAACCAGCGCGAACAGGAGCAGCAGAATCAGGGCGATCAGCGGCCAGGTCCAGGGACTGCGGCGGCGGCGCTCGGGCTCATCGGCCGGCTCGTCGTCGTACGTTGTTTCTTCCGGCACCCAATTCCGCTCGGCGGCGAGGGCATTGGCGCGGGCGAGCGTTCCCTGCCGCTCCTCGGCATCCGCAGCCGATCCTGCGGCACCGGCCGCCATTCCTGCCATGGCACCGGCAGCACCGGCACCCAGCACCGGCAACGCAGAGGTTGCAGTGGCGGAAGTGTCACGCTGGGCGCCGATAACACCGGTGGGTGCAGTTGTTGTGTCCACCGGTGCCGTGATGGGACCAGTGTCCGCGTCAAACAGGAGCATGCCCGGGACGGCGGCGCGGGCGGCGCTGACGTCTCCGTTCCGGATGGCCTCCGCTGCCTCAGCCAGCTTGATGGCGTTCGCGGGCCGGCTCTTGGGATCCTTGGCGAGCATGGACATCAGGAGGGCCCGCACCGGTGTGGGAAGCGACTCCGGCAGTGGCGGCGGCGCATCGTTGACCTGGGCGAGGGCGATGGCGATCTGGGACTCGCCGGAGAACGGCCGGTGCCCGGAGAGGCATTCGTAGCCAATGACACCCAGTGAGTAGATGTCCGAGGAACCGGTGGCCGTCTGGCCCGTGGCCTGCTCCGGTGCCAGATACTGGGCAGTGCCCATCACCTGGCCCGTCTGGGTGAGGGGCACCTGGTCGGCAAGGCGGGCGATGCCGAAGTCAGTGACTTTCACGCGTCCATCAGGCGTGATCAGGAGGTTGCCCGGCTTGATGTCGCGGTGTACCAATCCCTGGGCATGGGCAACGGAGAGCGCACGGGCTGTCTGCGCGATGATGGACAGGGTGCGGTCCGGGGACAGCACCTGCTCATGTTCGATGATGCTGCTCAGCGGCTGGCCGGGGACCAGTTCCATGACCAGGTAGGCGGAGCCCTCTTCCTCGCCGTAGTCGAAGACGTTGGCGATGCCCACGTGGTTGAGCAGGGCAGTGTGGCGGGCCTCTGCGCGGAAGCGCTGAAGGAAACCGGGGTCCCCCGTGTACTCCTCTTTCAACACCTTGATCGCGACGATGCGGCCCAGGACGAGGTCTTTGGCTTTCCAGACTTCGCCCATGCCGCCGATCGCGATCCGCGTGGTCAGCTGGAATCTGCCGCCGAGGGTGATTCCGGTTGTAGGCCTCACTTATTCAACACCGCCTCAAAAATTCTCTTCGCATTCGGACTGGTTAGCTGTGCGCCGGTAGTGATGTCCACGCCCTCCATGACGATCGTGACACCCACCTGCGGGTTGTTTGCCGGGGCAAAGCCGGTGAACCAGGAGTTGTTCACGCCATTGCCCAACTCTGCAGTTCCGGTTTTGCCTGCCACCTGGACTCCCGGGACTGCTGCCCTGTTGGCGATGCCCTGGCTGACCGCACTGGTCATCCACTCCGTGATCTGGTTGGCGATCTCGGGGGTGGTTGAGGTGCGCAGTTGTTCCGGCTGCGGTTCGTCGATGACACGAAGGTCCGGGGAACGCAGGGTCTTGATCAGGTTGGGCCTCATCTGCACCCCATCATTGGCGATGGCCGCGGTCATCATGGCCACCTGCAGGGGCGTGGCCCGGACGTCCCGCTGTCCGATGGCTGACTGGGCGAGTCCCGGCGCATCCAGGTCTTCGGGGAAGCCGTTGTCCCGGGCGTAGCCGAGCTTCAGCTGGTCCCCCATGTCCTCGCCGAAGCCGAACTTCCTTGCCTGCTCGGCGATTGCGTCCCGGCCCAGGTCCAGGGCAATGCTGGCGAACGGTGTGTTGCAAGATTGCTGCAGCGCGAAGGCGAAGTCCGCCGTGTCCCGGGTGTAGCAGTTGCCGCCTGCATAGTTGGGAAGCTTGTACTGGATGCCGTCGAAGGGCATTTCAGCCGGATTGGGAAGCTCGCTGTCCTTGTTGTATTTGCCTGACGCAAGGGCCGCGGCGGTGTCCACGAGTTTGAAGACGGAACCCGGGGCAAGCAGTTCACCGGTGGGTCCGCTGACGTTCGGGTTCAGGTTGATGCCCGGAACTTTGACGAGTTCGTTGATATTGGCCGACTCTTCGGTGGGATTCTGGGTGGCAACCAGGTTGGGGTTGTAGGAGGGTTTGGACACCATGGCCAGGATTGCGCCGGTCTTGGGGTTGGTCACCACAATGGAACCGCGCTGCCCTTCCGGGATGAGGTCGTAGGCGAGCTGCTGGATCTCCGGATCGATGGTGAGTTCCACCGACGCACCCTTTGGCTGGCTGCCCAGGAAAAGCTGGCCCACCCGGTCCAGGAAGAGCTGGTCTGAATTGCCTGCCAGTTGCTCGCCCATGGCCTGCTCCAGGCCGGTGGCCCCGTAGTTCTGCGAGAAGTACCCGGTGATTCCCGCGTACAGCTCCGGCTGCGGGTAGGTCCGCTGGAACGCGCAGGTCTCCGAACCGCTCTCCACTGATTCCGCCACCGGTGATCCGGCCACAACGATCGCGCCGCGGTCATTGCAGTAGTCCTGCAGGATGGCACGCTGGTTCCAAGGGTTGGCCTCAAGCTCTTCGGCACCAATCACCTGGACGTAGCTGATGGCGCCGAAGATCAGTGCGAACATCGCAATCGCCGCTACCCATGAATGCCGTATCGCCTGGTTCACAGGTGCTTCACCGCCTCGGTAGGAGTATCAATGCCCATGGATTCCGCGCCCTTTGCCGGTGGCAGGGGTGTGGTGTCCACCGGGCCGCGGGCGGTGTGGGAAATCATCAGGAGCAGGCCCACGATGATCCAGTTGGCCAGCAGGGAGGAACCGCCGGCGGCCAGGAAGGGCGTGGTCAGACCGGTCAGCGGAATGAGACGGGTAACGCCGCCGATGACCACGAAGCACTGCAGCGCCACGGCGAATGACAGGCCGCAGGCGAGCAGTTTGCCGAACGCATCGCGGGTGCCCAGGGCCGCCCGGAAGCCGCGGGTGAAGAGCAGCAGGTACATCAGGACGATGGCAAAGAGTCCGATCAGGCCAAGTTCCTCGCCGAGGGAGGCGATGATCATATCGCTGTTGGCGAACGGAACCAGGTCCGGCCGGCCCTGGCCCAGGCCGGTCCCTACGAGGCCGCCGTTGGCCATGCCGAAGAGTCCCTGCACGATCTGGTGGCTTCCACCGGGAGCCCGGTCGTAAACCTCCGGGGTAAAGGCGTTCAGCCAGCCGCTAATACGGAGTTCCACGTGGGAAAAGACCCGCGACGCCGCAAAGCCGCCGCCGAGAATGAGGGCCAGGCCGATCACCACCCAGCTGATACGGCTGGTTGCCACGTAGATCATGACGATGAACAGGCCGAAGAATAGCACGGATGAGCCGAGGTCGCGCTGGAAGATGAGCACGCCGATGCTCACCAGCCAGGCAGTAATCATGGGGCCCATGTCCTTGAACCGCGGAAACTGCAGCGGACCGATTTTCCGGCCGGCCAGCAGGATCAGGTCCCGGTTCGAGGAAAGATACCCGGCGAAGAATATGGCGAGGGTGATCTTGGCGACTTCACCCGGCTGGAACGTCATGGGCCCAAGCCGGATCCACACGCGGGCACCGAGGATTTCGCCTGCGCTGATGCCGGGAACCAGCGGCAGCACGAGCAACACGGCGCTGGCGGCAAGGGAGATGAAAGTGAACCTGCGGAGGATGCGGTGGTCCTTGAGGAACCAGATGACAGCGATGGCGACTGCCATGGCGATCAGGGTCCACCGGAGCTGGTTGTTGCCGGTATCGTCCCCGGGAGCGTCGAGCCGGTGGATCATGGCCAGGCCGATTCCGTTGAGGGCCACCACTAGGGGAAGTATTACCGGATCTGCATATTTTGCCCGGAACCGAAGCACGCCGTGGAACACCAAGGCAGCCAGGGCGAGCAGGCTCGACTGGAACCAGAAGTCCGAGTCAAACGCCTTTTCCTGGTCCACCCCTACCAGCATGTTGGCCCCAATGCCGACCGCAAGGGCCAACAGGAGCAACGCAAGTTCCACGTTGCGGCGGGGTTTGGTTGTGGTACTGAGCTGGCTCATTGGCCCACCTCGCAGGTGACTGTGGGACTGGGTGTGGGGGACGGGCCCGCAGGGGTGGCCGAAGCATCAGGCGCCGGTGCGGCCGTCGCAGTGGGCGTGGCCGTAGCGGTTGGAGCTGTGGAGGCGCCGGGGGAAGCGGAAGGCGCCACGCACTCGTCTTCGGGTGACGTGCTGCCGGTCAGTTCGAGGTTTTTCACAATGCGCTGGGCGTCGTAGAGGTCCTGGGCAGGCACCGTCTGTCGAACGCGCTGCTGCGAGAACGGCGGAAGGGAATCCATCCGGATCTCGGTTACCATCTCAAGGCTGGAGAGCTGGATGGGTCCCAGGCGCTGGGAAACGCCGTTGTAGATGGCAACGCGGGCATCGAACTCGCCGACGTAGTAGCGGGTTTGGGTCCAGGCGTACCCAAGCCAGAGTCCGATAGTGAGGAGCACCAGGACGGACGCGGCAATGGACCAGGTCAGCCACCGCCGTGGCTTGAGGGGCACGACTGTGTCGTCGTCACCGGCCGGGGGTTCAGCCTTGTGCGTGAGGAGGGTGGCGGCGCGCCGCGCAACGGTGCGGCCGGCGATGGTGGGAATGGAACCTGACTCCGCAGCTGTTGCGGCTGCTCCCACAAGTTCGTGCGGGCGTGAGGCCAGTTCGTCACGGAGCACTTCGGCGGAGAGGTGCTCGCCGAGGTGCGGATCGGTGACTCCTGCTCCAGGGGTATCCGGGCTGTTGCTGTTTTTGGCCGATGCCGGTTCCCCCGAATCCTTGGCGGCATTGGAGTTCTTGGGATTATTGGCAGCAGGAGGTTCAGTTAGGTTGCCGGCGCCGGGCTTCGGGCTGTCTACCGCATCCGGTGCCTCGACGGCCAGGGATCCCGCGCTCTTCGCCACGGCAGCGGCCTTGGTGACTTCGTGGGAAGGGATGAGGTCGACGGCGGCGGTACTGACGTCGTCGGGCGTTTCCTCAACGATTTCCACCATAACAACGGTGACGTTGTCCGGGGAGCCGGCCTCGAGGGTGAGGTCCACGAGGGTCTCCACACACTCGCGAAGGTCCTTGGTCTCGCGGACGGTGCGTTCAACTGCATGTCCGGCAACGTAGTTGAGGCCGTCCGAACAGAGAAGCCAGCGTTCCCCGGGTTTCACGTCCAGGCTGTCCAGGTCCAGTTCCGGGCTGGCATCGACGTCACCCAGGACACGCATCAGGACGTTTTTGTGCGGATGCGTTTCGGCTTCCTCGGGCCGGAGCCGGCCTTCGTCGATCAGCCGCTGAACAAACGTGTGGTCAACACTGACCTGCTCAAACTTGCCGTCCCGCAGGCGATACGCCCGGGAATCACCGATGTGCGCAAAGTGCAGCTTCCCCTCGGCGAGCAGGAGGGCCGTAACGGTGGTTCCCATCCCGGCCAGCTTGGGGTTGACATGCACAAGCTCAGACAGCAGGGAGTTTGCGGTCTGGATCTCATCGGCCAGCGTAGTGGCGGCATCGCCGGCGTAATCACCCCGGTCCAGGTGGATCATGTCAAGAACAGTGGCGGCCGAAGCGACGTCGCCGCCCGCGTGCCCGCCCATGCCGTCCGCGACTACGGCCAGGTGGCGTCCCGCGTAAGCGGAGTCGTCGTTTTTCGAGCGGATTTTTCCGACGTCGGACCTCGCCGCGAAGCGCATGATGAGGGGCCGCTCCACCGGCTTGGGGCCGGGTGCGGGGCTTTCCGGGGCGGCCACGGCTATGGCCTCAATTCAATGACCGTCTTGCCGATTCTCACGGGTACGCCAAGCTCAACGGGCAGGGCACGGGTCAGCTGCTGGTCAGCCAGGTAGGTGCCGTTGGTCGAACCAAGGTCCTCGATGAACCAGCGGCTGCCCTGCGGAAACAGCCTGGCGTGACGGCCGGAGGCGTAGTCGTCCTCCAGGACCAGGGTGGCCTCCTGAGCACGGCCCAGCAGGATGGGGCTCGCGGCCAGCGGAAGTGTTCGGCCCTTGAGTGGGCCTTCGATGACCACCAGTTGCCGGGCCTGCTGCTTCACGGGTTGTGGCGTCGCTTCGGCCAGTTCGGGATTTTTACGCATCTGCCGGGCTGTTGGGGCACCGGCGGCCGCCTTTCGGCCCACCATAAGATCCCGGCGCATGGTGGAAACGATGCTGAAGATCAGCACCCAGAGCAGCAGAAGGAAACCGAACCGCAGGGCGGTGATGGTGAGTTCACTCATGCGTGGCCGCCAGGGCTGGCAGGAAGCAGGCGGAAGATGATCTTTGTCCGTCCCATGGTGATGGTGGAGCCGTCGGTGAGTTCGGTGCTTCCCGAGACCTTGTGTCCGTTCACATAGCTCCCGTTGGTGGAACCCATGTCCACGGCGGTAGTGATGCCATCGGCCGTGCGGATTTCGAGGTGGCGGCGGGAAACACCGGTGTCCTCGACCAGGATGTCGGCCTCCGAGGACCTGCCGAGCACGATGGACGGGGCGTTGAGTGAGTACCGCTGGCCGTCGATATCGAGGACGGGCTGCAGCCGGACCGGCTGGCGGCTGGGAGCGGCAGGCAAGTTGGGACGGGGCGGGGGACCGCCTGTTGTGCCCTTGGATTTCTCGGTTGAGGAGACAATTTCGAAGTCGCCGGCGCGCAGTTCTGTATCGCGGCGGAAGGAGATCCGCACTGAACCCTGCACGGTGTAGCCCTGGCTGCGGACGTGGTTGATCACAACATCGCAGAGTTCTTCGGCCAGGGGGGTGCCCCATTCCTGGGCGCGTTTGAAGTCATCATCGCTGAGCTGGACATCAAAAACGTTGGGCACCAGGGTGCGTCCTGCGGCGACGGTAAGGGACTTGTGGTCCACTTCCCGGCGCAGCCTGCTGGCGATTTCGACGGGTTCAACCTGGGCGCGCGAGCCGGTAGAGAAGACGCCCCGGACGGCCTTTTCGATGCCGCGCTCGACTTTGTCCAGCAGACCCATGGTTCTTCTCCTTTCCCCCCGGCTGCGGGGCAGTTTTCGTTCCGTACATTCAGTTGCAGTGGTGTTCCCAAGCCGCCGGTGTGCCTGCATGCAGCAGTCACTCCTACATCCGATACTACTGGGCGGGCCCCTGAATGACCTTAATCCACAACGGCCGGGCGCTGCCAAAAGTTCAGTTTCCGATGGTCTGCGGTGCCTGCTTGCCCACGGTGTTGGCAGTGTTGTGTGTCGGTTCCTGGCCTTAGTTCGTGGGCGGTTGCGGGTGGCCCGGCGCCCCAATTGGTATTTTCCGGGCAATGTCCGTTATGCTTGATCTCGCTGCTTTTACAGGGTTGCGGGTCGGTAAACCGGACGGGATTCTGTGAAGGAAGTTGCGCGCGAGTGGCGGAACGGCAGACGCGCTGGCTTCAGGTGCCAGTATCCGAAAGGGTGTGGGGGTTCAAATCCCCCCTCGCGCACGCACATCAAGAGCCCCGGTCAATAGACCGGGGCTCTTTTGCTTTTCTTCCCTGCCTGCCTGGGCGCAGACCGGTAACAGCCCAGGTTAGGGACGTGCGGAAGCTTTGAACCGGCGCCGGGAGTTGGCAAGGTGGCTGCGCATGGCGGCGGCTGCGCCAGCCTCGTCGCCGTCGGCGATGGCTTCTGAGATGGAACGGTGCTCCTGGACCACCTGGTCGAAATGGTCGCGCGCGTAGTGTTCCGCGTCGGTCATCAGCCGGGTGCGCGGCATCGCGATCATGGTCTGGCCAAGGGCGGCCAGGCAGTCGGAGTAGTAGGGGTTGCCGGACGCGGCAGCAACGGCCCGGTGGAACTCGAAGTCGGACTTCATGGCATGCGCCGGATGGCCGGCACTCAATGTGAACTCGTCAAGCGCCGCCGTAACAGCCCGGAGCTGCCGCTCGGTGTGGTTCCGCGCGGCCAGCGCCGCCGCTTCAGCTTCCACCCCGATCCGGAATTCGAGCAGGTGGAGCCGGTCCTCCATGGTTGCGACGGGACGGGCCCCGGGTGCTGCCTGGGGCCCGTCCGACGGCGGGGTGAGGGCGAAGCTGCCGCGCCCTCGTTCGGTTTCGACCAGTCCCTCGGCCTGCAGCCTGGTCAGCGCGGCGCGCACCACGGTACGGCTCACCCCGAAGTCGCTGATGAGGGTGTTTTCGCTGGGGAGCTTCTCGCCCGGCTGGATGACGCCGTCGACAATGCGGGTGCGAAGGTCAGCGGCGAGGTCCGCGGTGAGGTTCCGGCTCATGGCAACAAGGTTACGCGCCGAACTCCACGGACTCGGTGGTCCAGGCGCGTGCCTGGTCGCTCAGCGTGACGCCCAGGCCGGGGCGGTCCGGGACGATCATCCGGCCGTTCTTGGTCTCGAGCCGCTCATTGAACAGGGGATCGAGCCAGTCGAAGTGCTCAACCCAGGGCTCGCGCGGGTACGCCGCGGCCAGGTGCAGGTGGATTTCCATGGCGAAGTGCGGGGCAAGGCCCAGCCCGCGCTCGTCGGCAAGCGCAGCCAGGCGAAGGAACTGGGTGATACCGCCCACCCGGGGTGCGTCCGGCTGGATGATGTCGCAGCTGTTGGCGCTGATGAGGCCCTTGTGTTCGGCCACGGAAGCGAGCATTTCGCCGGTGGCGATGGGGGTGTCCAGGACCTGGGCAAGGTGCGCGTGGCCCTCGAAGTCGTAGGCGTCCAGGGGCTCCTCAATCCAGATGAGGTTGAACTCTTCGAGCTGGCGCCCCATCCGCAGCGCGGTGGCGCGGTCCCACTGCTGGTTGGCGTCCACCATCAGCGGGACTTCCCAGCCGATGTGTTCCCGGATGCCGGCGACGCGGAGCAGGTCCTCTTTGCTGTCGGGGAGGCCAACCTTGATCTTGATGCCGCCGATGCCCTCCTCGAGGGACTGCGTAGCGCGGGCCTTGACTTCTTCGAGGGTGGCGTTGAGGAAACCGCCGGAGGTGTTGTAGGTCTGCACGGAGTCGCGGTAGGAGCCAAGGAACTTGGCGAGCGGCAGGCCGGCCCGCTTGGCTTTGAGGTCATAGAGGGCGATGTCGATGGCGGCGAGGGCTTGGGTGGCAACGCCGGACCGGCCCACCGAAGCCCCTGCCCACAGCAGTTTGGTGTAGATCTTGGCGATGTCGTTGGGGTCCTCGCCAATGATGCCTTCGGCTACTTCCTTGGCATGCGCGTACTGGGCCGGGCCGCCGGCACGCTTTGAGTAGCTGAAGCCGACGCCGGTGTGCCCCAGCTCCGTGGTGATCTCGGCGAAGAGGAAGACCACCTCAGTCATGGGCTTCTGCCGGCCGGTGAAGACCTTGGCGTCGCTGATGGGAACAGCGAGGGGCAGCCGGGCGGTGGACAGTTTGACGTGGCGGATCAGATCGACGGTACTCACGGTTTCTCCTTTGGGCGGCGCTGGGCTCCTTCACCCGCCTTCTTATTCTACAAGTGTGCAACTTGTATTACAACTGAAGCCGGTCCGGGGGGCCTACGCTCCCTGCGGGAGCCGAGTTTCCCTATCAGTTGCGAAGAGGCACCGCATATCAGTTGCGAAGAGGCGCCGCATAGACTGGGGGGGTACGCAGCGAACGCAATTAGCGGGTGCAGTGTGCTTCAGAACGGAGGGCACCATGCTCGGGATCCTCATGTGCAAACTGGACCTGCGCCACGTCTGGCACATGGAATCTGCGGAAGATGGCACCGGCCGTTAGAGGCGCTGCACGCGTTGCGGTAAGTACGACCGCGACAGGGACGGCAGTTGCTATATGCACTGACGGGCACGCCGTTGCCGGGTCCCTATTTCGGCAATAACAAGGCATGGGACAATGGAGGGGATGACTTCCCCCACTTCTTCCTCCGAAGCTCCCGCGCGCGCCCGTCAAGAGGCCCCGGACAGCACCCGTCCGCAGGTCCGCCCGACTGCCGAAGGCTGGGAGCAGGCGCGTACCGTCGAGGGCCGGCCGCTGCTCCAATTCGCGTCACCGCGGGTGAAGCAGCCGCCCACACATCTTGCCGACCTGAGCTTGGCCGAGCGCGGCGCGAAGATGAAGGAGCTTGGCCTCCCCGCCTTCCGGGCGAAGCAGCTCTCCACACACTACTTCCAGCACTGGACCGTTGACCCGGAAGCCATGAGCGACCTCCCCAAGGCCGGACGGGAGGAACTCGTTTCCCAGATGTTCCCGCCGCTGCTCACCGAGGTCCGCCGCCAGCGCAGCGACAAGGGGGACACCATCAAGTTCCTCTGGCGGTTATTCGACGGAGCGCTGGTGGAGTCCGTACTGATGCGCTACCCCGGCCGCATCACTCTCTGCATCTCCTCCCAGGCTGGCTGCGGCATGAACTGCCCGTTCTGCGCCACCGGCCAGGCCGGTCTGACCCGCAACATGTCCACAGCGGAGATCGTTGACCAGGTGGTCGCTGCGAACCGGGTAATAGCGGCCGGTGAGCTGGGCCCCAAGGAGCACGACGACGAACGTGTCACCAACATCGTGTTTATGGGCATGGGCGAGCCGCTGGCCAACTACAAGCGCGTCATGGGCGCGCTCCACCGCTTCGTGGATCCCGCACCCGAGGGCTTGGGAATGTCCGCCCGCAACATCACGGTCTCGACGGTGGGCCTTGTCCCCGCCATTCGCAAGCTTGCGGACGAGGACCTGCCCGTCACGTTCGCGCTGTCCCTGCATGCCCCCGACGACGAGCTCCGCGACGAGCTGATCCCGGTCAACAACCGCTGGAAGGTGGACGAGGCGCTCGACGCGGCCTACGACTACTACCGCAAGACGGGCCGCCGGGTCAGCATCGAGTACGCGCTCATCAAGGACATGAACGACCACCCCTGGCGTGCAGACCTGCTGGGGAAGAAGCTCAACCAGCGCGGCCGGGGCTGGGTGCATGTGAACCCGATCCCGCTCAACCCGACCCCGGGCTCCATCTGGACCGCTTCGGATAAGCCGGTGGAGCAGGAATTCATCGCGCGGCTCCGAGCCGCGGGCGTGCCCTGCACCCTGCGCGACACCCGCGGCAAGGAGATCGACGGCGCCTGCGGCCAGCTTGCCGCTGCCGAAGACTAGGGCTTGCCCCGCAGCGCACCGAGCCCTGAGATCAGCGCCTCGAGCCCAAGCTCGAACGCCACGTCCGCCGGCCGGCCCGGCCCTTCGGCACCGCTGCGGGCGGCGGCGCTCCGGACGGCTGCTGTGAAGTTCGGCGTGGTGCCGGCCATGGATCCCGCCTCGAAGATGTCCTCGGGTGCGGTCACGTCGTACGCGGAGCCGAAGATAAAGGACTCCAGCGCAACGATGGAGGACACGACGCGGTCCTGGGGGAAGCCGGCGTCGAGAAAGCCCTTGCTCACTGTCTCGTACATCGCCAGTGTCTGCGGCGCATCTGTTACCGGAAGGACGGCGATCACCGGAATCAGCGGGGTGTGCTCGGCGAAGACATTGCGGTAGCTCCACGCCCAGCTGCGTACCGCCTCCTCCCACGGGGCCGAGCCAAAATCGGACACATCCACCAGCGAGGTGAGGTGGTCCTCCACCAGGAGCAGGACGTCCCGTTTGGCGGCCACATGGTTGTAAAGGGCCGACGGCGCCACGTCCAGTTCCTTGGCCAGGCCCGCCATGGTCAGGCCGTCGTAGCCCTTGCGGTTGATCAGTTCCAGCGCCGCCGCCGTGATTCCGGCTTTGTCCAGCAGTGCGGCCGAGGGCCGGCCCGCCCGCCTCCTGGCGGTGCCGGGTTTTCCGGCGGAGCGTCCCTGTACAGCTGGTACTGCCGGCATTGCTGGCCTTTCTCTGGTGGTCTCCAGCATTATTCCATCCGGCACTTCCGGTCCGCGCAGGGAGCCGCTATAGTTCTAATAAATGAATGGCATTCATTTAGTGGTCCCCATCACTGCGGGGACCCAAGAGAGGACATCATGCTGAACCTGAACCGCGACGTTGTGGTCGTTGGAGCCGGGCCGTCCGGACTTACCGCAGCCCATGAACTGAAGAAGGCCGGCCTGAGCGTCGCTGTGCTTGAGGCGCGCGACCGCGTAGGCGGCCGCACCTGGACCGACACGGTGGACGGGGCCATGCTGGAGATCGGCGGCCAGTGGGTCTCGCCGGACCAGACCGTGCTTTTGGAGCTGCTCGACGAACTCGGCCTGCAGACCTATCCCCGGTACCGTGAAGGCGACTCGATGTACATCGGCGCCGATGGCGTGCCCGTCCGCTACACGGGGGATACGTTCCCCGTGGATCCGGACACCAAAGCCGAGATGGACAAGCTGGTCGGGCTGCTGGACGCGCTGGCCGCCGAGATCGGTGCCACCGAGCCGTGGGCACATCCGAAAGCACGCGAGCTGGACACCGTTTCCTTCCACCACTGGCTGCGGCAGAACTCGGCCAACGAAGAAGCGTGCAACAACATCGGCCTGTTCATCGCCGGCGGCATGCTCACCAAGCCGGCCCACGCGTTCTCGGCCCTGCAGGCAGTGCTGATGGCCGCCTCGGCCGGGTCCTTCACCCACCTCACCGACGAGGACTTCATCCTGGACCGGCGCGTCGTGGGCGGCATGCAGCAGGTTTCCCTGCTGCTCGCGCAGGCGCTGGGGGACGACGTCGTCCTTAACTCCCCGGTGCGCACCATCAACTGGCAGCCGGACGCCGATGGCGGGCACCGCGTCACCGTTGTCTCGGAACGGGCCACTGTGAACGCCCGGTTCGTGATCATGGCCGTGCCGCCCAACCTCTATTCCCGCGTCTCGTTCAACCCGCCGCTGCCCCGCCGCCAGCACCAGATGCACCAGCACCAGTCACTGGGCCTGGTCATCAAAGTCCACGCGGTCTACAGCCGGCCGTTCTGGCGGAACTCCGGCCTGTCCGGAACCTGCTTCGGCGCCGGATCCCTGGTCCAGGAGGTCTACGACAACACCAACTTCGGGGACACCAGGGGAACCCTGGTGGGCTTCATCTCCGACGAAAAGGCCGACGCCGTCTTCGAGTTGAGCCCCGAAGAACGCAAGGGCGCGGTCCTGGAGTCCATTGCCGGTTTCCTCGGCGCCGAGGCGCTGGAGCCCGAGGTCTATTACGAGTCGGACTGGGGTTCGGAGGAATGGACGCGCGGCGCCTACGCCTCCAGCTATGACCTCGGCGGCCTGCACCGCTACGGCAAAGACCAGCATGCCCCCGTTGGACCCATCTTCTGGTCGTCCTCGGACCTGGCGGCGGAAGGCTATCAGCACGTTGACGGCGCCATCCGGATGGGCCGCCGCACCGCAGAACGAATCTGCGAAGCGGCGCGCGTGACGGTCCCTGCCTAAGCCCGGACAGCCCGGCGGGGGCGA
Organism: Arthrobacter sp.; assembly: GCA_046717065.1. Taxonomy (GTDB): domain Bacteria; phylum Actinomycetota; class Actinomycetes; order Actinomycetales; family Micrococcaceae; genus Arthrobacter. Next base: position 37,224 of record JBKJVX010000244.1, read on the forward strand.
AAAGGCCGGCCGCCGGGTGGAATGTAAGCATGCTTACCAATAGGCTGGCGGATGGGGAGTGTCCCCGCATGCAGACGAACGAGGTGAAATATGACTGACACCGAGAGCATCAGCAAGGTCACGGACATCATCAACGATTCTCACATCGGAATGTTGACCACCATCAACGAAGAGGGCGCCCTCGTAAGCCGGCCGCTGGCGGTCCAGGATGTAAAGGACGACGGCGACATGTGGTTCTTCACCGGCCTCGGCACCTCGCAGGTCGCCCATGTCCGGGCTGACCCGCGTGTGAACGTTTCCTTTGGCAAGAACACTGAATGGGTTTCCGTTGCCGGAACCGCTGAGGTGGTAACGGACCGGGAGAAGATCCGGGGGATGTGGAACCAGGCTGTTGAAGCGTGGTTCCCGGATGGTCCGGACACCCCTGAGGTGTGCCTGCTCCGCATCGATTCGGACTCCGCCGAGTACTGGACCAGCCCGGGCGGTGCCGCCGCGACGGTGTTCCAGTGGGTCAAGTCCAAGGTCACACACAGCCGGATGAGCGTGGGCGAAAGCGGCACCGTAGAGCTGTAGGCCCTATTCTCCGTTCAGGGCACCGAGGACGGCGGGCAGCAGCACGTTGTCCCGGCCCCAGGACGGGTCCAGGATCTCTACGTACCAGGAGTCCGCGAGCAGGAGCGCCAGCGCTTCGTTGGTTTCATCGGCCCAGTCCTGGATCTGCTCCTCCGTCACGGGGTTCTCGCTGGACCCAAGGACGGTCACCACCTCGCCGCCGTCCACGGTGACCGGGATGGACGCGCTGCTCGACTCGCCCGGGGCATGCACCACTGTGACCAGTTCGGACCGGGTGGAGAGGGCCAGGAGTTCCGTGGCGACTTCTGCACTGCAAAAGCCGGTGACGTACTGGCGCTGGGCAATGCCGGCTGAGCGCAGCCCGGGTTGTGATTCCTTGGTGAATACCCCGCTTCGGTTCAGGGCAGCGAGCCCGGGCGCGATGGTTGCGGTTTCAGCGTCGTAGGTGGCAGTGAAGGTGGCGGCCTGATACTCGCTGTGGCCCTCCAGCCAGCGCGCGGTCAGCTCACCCGCAGCCTCCAGCGTGATGGCCTGGCGCCAGACTTCCCGGTCCTCCAGCCGCCTACCGAACCGGTCGCGGCTTTCCGTTTCTTGAGGCTCCATCCTCGGATGCTACGGCGCTGCGCCGCCGGACTCCAGCGGCTGCGACACAGCAGTTAATGCGCGAGCCGGCCCTTAGTGTCCGCTGGCCGGGATTCCTGCCGCCTGCTCGGCGGCGGCGAGGGCGCGGCCAAAGCGTTCGACGGCGGGCGGGTACCCTTGGTGCCCCGCGGCCCGGAGTTGCTCGGCCTCGCGCATGGCCTTAATAACGGCGGCGGTCTGGGGCAGCCGGACGTCGGTCATGGCAGGGTAGTCGATGCAATAGGCGGGATCCAGTTCGTATCGGCGCCAGCGCTCCAGCAGCACGCTGTGTTCAGCCTGTGCAGCCGTGTGCCGGGGCAAGTACTCCCGGCGTTGCCGCCGAAGGGATAGCCAGGCCACCATCCGCGGGCTGCCCCGGTAGGCAGCGATACCGGAAGCCACGGCCGCGCCGCAGAGGAAGAGCCCTGCCCAGGGGGATGCCAGTGCGGGGATGAGCAGGGCGGGAAGGGCCACCGCCGCGCCGAGGAACAGGTCCCAGAACAACTGGTCCGAACGCTCAGGTTCCGTGCCCCTCCCGGCGAGGGCCCGCCGTCGTACCTGGAAAACGGTAGCCGCAACGCTGCCCACCAGCACAGATCCACACAGTAGAAGGACCCACGCCCCCTGGAACAGGGATTCCGCGATGGCTGCCACCTTGCACCTCCACGTCCACAGGCCCGGGCGGGAACGCCGGGCTGGTCCTTCCATTCCAGCGCCTTCCCGTTCTTGGGTCAATGGCCATCGCAGACCGGAGCATGGCAAGGGCGGCGCTTTCCGGGCCGGTCGGCGGCACGTACCTTGGGACCATGAGACTGAAGATGTGCAGCATCCACGTTCAAGACCCCGCCGCGGCCCACGCCTTCTACACCGGGACGCTCGGCTTCGAGACGCTTATGGCCATGCCCGAGTACAACCTGTTCATCATCAAGGACCCCGGTGCGGACCAGGGCTCAGTAGGCCTGCTGCTGGAACCCAGCGACAACCCGATTGCTGCGGACTACATGAACGGGCTGTACAAGGCCGGCATGCCTGCGATTGTTTTTGGTGTCCCGGACGTGCAGGGGGAGTACGAGCGGCTTACCAAGGCAGGAGTGAGCTTCCGCGGCGAACCGGCGGAAGATCCCTCCGGGATAAGCGCCGTGTTCGACGACGGCTGCGGCAACTACATCCAGCTGCACCAGGACTGACTTCCCCTGGATAACGGAAGCTTGTTCGCGGATCCCGACCACAAAGGGTTCGGATCTGTGAAAAAGGCCAGGTTAGGAGCTTGCGCGGATTACTCCGCCTGGGCGCGGGCCCGCTTGGTTTCCTTCTTGGCGGTTTCTTCCTTCACGCGCTGGGCTTCAGCCCGGACAGCGGCGTGGGTGGCGCGCTCGCTGACCAGCCACGCGGGGGGAGCCTGCAGCAGCGCGGTAATTTCCGCCGTCGTCAAGGCTTCCTCGATGCCGCCGCGGGCCAAGCCGCTGATGGAGACGTTCAGCTTCTGGGCCACTACCGGACGCGGGTGCGGACCGTTGCGGCGGAGTTCGGCGAGCCATTCCGGCGGGTTGGCCTGGAGTTCGGCGAACTCCTCGCGGGTGATGGTTGATTCCTGGAACTCCTGCGGTGTTGCGGGCAGGTAGATGCCAAGTTTCTTGGCAACGGTGGCCGGCTTCATGGACTGGGAGTTTGCAGAGGTCAT
>JBKJVX010000245.1:0-17961 GCA_046717065.1 Arthrobacter sp.
TGAGGACCCGGACATCGCTACCCGGCGGGCGTTGGTCATCACCGCGGACACCGAAATGAAGGGGGAGAACGCAGCGTGGCAGAAGCGTTCGCTGATAGTTCTTCAGTGTCTGCTGCACGCAGCGGCGCTGTGCGGCGAGGGAGTGACGGCTTTCCGGCGCTGGTCATCCAGCCCTGTGCTGGCGCGGGAGGCGCTCGAGGTTCTGGGCAGCCCTGGGGCGGCGCTGGGTTGGCAGGCAGACCTAATGGGGATCCTGGAGGACGATCCGCGGAATACTTCTAACTCGTGGATCGGCGTTTCGGCGGCAGTGGCACCTCTCTCATCGCCCAAGGTGCTGGCCGCGCTGAATCCCCAGGACGCATCCGAAGAGTTCGATCCGAAAGCCTTCATCCGGGAGGGACTCTGTATCTCATCGGCACTCGGGCGGGGGCAGCTGCTGCCGGGCCTTATCTATCGGCCCTGATCGATGACATCGACAATGCAGCCCGTGAGATGGCCTTTGTGTCACCAGGCGGGCGGCTTGAGCCACCGCTTTCCCTAGTACTGGACGAGATTGCGAACCTCGCCCCCTGGCCCGGGCTGCCAGTGGCGCTGTCCGACGGCGGCGGCATCGGGATCTCGACCCTCGTCGTTTTGCAGTCGTTGTCCCAGGCCCGTTCAGGCTGGTCCATCGATGAGGCGTCGACCATCTGGGACTCGGCGATCATCAAGGTGATATTTGGAGGCGGATCCGACGAACGCGATCTTCGCTCCCTTGCCGGGTTGCTGGGAGAGAGGAGCCTCACCCTCACCACGCGGTCCTGGTCTTCCGCTGGCAGGCAGGACGGCGAGCAGATACGCGAAAGCCCAGTGATCGCCCTGGACGAGATCCGGCGCCTGCCTGCCGGCACGGCTTTGATGCTCGGGCGGCGGACTCGACCGATCCTGCTTGACCTACTTGAGTGGCACAAGCGTAAGGACGCAGGGGAGCTGCGCCGCTTGAAGGCAGAAATGGAGCACATCTTGGCCGACGGGCACAGGGAGCGTCAGCGTAAGACAGAAGGTCCGCCGGATGCGCAGCCATGACGAGGCCGAGGAGTTCGATGTCCCATCCGCGGGCTCCTTCGGGGACGACGAGATCACCGCGCAGCTGTTTCGATCCGCTTTTGGTGCTTCAGCGGCTTCCAAGAGCGTGACCCGCCGTTGGCGGGAGATGACGCCGGAGCAGTCTCAGGACGCGTGGAATTCTCTTTTCTCGTGGGTTAGGTGGCTTGTCGCCACGTACCAGCTGACGACGTCGGTCGTCCCGGACTGCTGGTGGCGTCACCCCGAGACCGTGGCCGAGCTATACGCGCTGCAGCGCGCGGAGCTTGCTTCCTACACGCCGGATGACCCGGGCTTCGGCCCGCTCGCCTTTCACGAAAGGCTCCTGCACGCCGTCGAACGCCTGAGGACGCATACCAGGACCGCAGGATGCGTCGGGCTGCAGCTGCACAAGGAATCCGCACCGAGGATTTTGGCCAAAGATGACCCTGCCTTCCTCGAGTGGTGCAAGGCCGCCCATCAGCTGGTTACTGACTTCTGAGTCATGTCGCTCGTGCGGCACACAACCATGAATCGATGTCTGCGCAGCAATGCTGCGGTCCAAGAAGCATGAAGGGTGGCTGTCGTGGCCGCTAGATCTGAAGTTCCGTCCTCCAGAGCGTCTGACCAGAACACTGCTCTGGAAGGACCGGGCGCTCGCCGGATGCCGCCCGAGGAACGTGTTGCCGCGTTGATGGATGGCCTGCACTTAATCCTGGAGCAGGCGGTTGAGTCGCCATCGCATTGGCAGGTCTTGCTCGACGCTTCCGCCACCTTGTGGCGCTACTCCGGCGGAAACGTCGCCTTACTCATGATGCAGATGGCGCAGCGGGGTACGGACGAGCCGACGCTCGTCGCAGGGTACAAGGAATGGGAACGACACGGCCGCACTGTCCTTCGGGGCGAGCATGCCCTGTGGGTCATTGCTCCTCGGACTGCCCGTGTCCAGCAGATGCTGCTGCCCGACGGTACGCGCCAGCGCATTCCTCTGGGCGACAAACTTCCCAAGGGGGCTATCGACGAGGGGAAGAAAACCCTCATCACGGGTTGGCGCGGACAGGCAGTCTTCGACGTTTCGCAGACCCAGGGGGCTCCGCTGCTGGTTCCGAGACCAGCAGCTCATTCGTCCTTGGAGGCGCCTCAGCTGTGGGAAGCATTGGCTGGAGTTGCCCGCGCGCAGGGTTTCTCGATCCACGTCACTGACGCGCAGTACGGACTGACAAGCGGCTTCACCGACTTCGCTCAGCGCCAGGTCCAGGTCGGGGGGTGGCTAAATGCGGAGGAACGCACTGCCGTGTTGGCGCATGAGCTTGGGCATGTTCTCCTGCACGGTCCGGACGACCACGTGGGCAAGCTGTATGGAAGCAGCGTGGACCACCGCGGGCTGGCTGAGGTCGAAGCCGAGTCAGTTGCCTACACCGTGCTGAAGGCGCACGGAATTGACCGGGGTCCACAGTCAGCGAGCTACTTGTCCGGCTGGGCTGACGCAGTCATTGAGGCTGAGCATTCAGTCTCGGGCGACTCGTCCCGGAGACAACCTGCTTCACGGGTGGACACAGCGAAGTCAGTCCTGGGCCGCGTCACGGCGGCCAGCAAGGAGATTCTTGAAGTCACTGATCCTCCGGGTACCGGTGGAAAGGTCCCCCTGATTGAAGCTGCTCCTAGAATCCACGGCCAGGAGACCTATGCGGGCATGGAGCAGCCGGTTGCGCCGTCGCGTGGCTTGGAGATCTTGGGCCCGTAGCCGACCAAAAGCGTTTGACGGGACCGCCCCGTCTGCGAAGGAAAGGACAGAAGATTGAGCACCAAAATTCCGGTCAACATCGTTGGCAACCTCGTCGCGGACCCCGAGCTCACGTATGGGGAGTCGGGTGTCGCGCACGCCAAACTTCGGGTCGCCGTGAACCAACGGATTCAAGGAGCAGACGGATCCTGGCAGGACGGAGAGCCTGTCTTCCACAACGTCTCGGCGTTCCGCGCGCTCGCAGAGAATGCTTCGAACTCCTTGAAAAAGGGCGACCCCGTTACGGTGTCGGGTGAACTCGAGTTCCGTGCCTTCGAAAAGGACGGGGAGAAGCGTGAAGCGCGGCGCATTGTGGCTGAAACCATCGGTCCTGACCTCCGCTTTGGCACTGCTGCGTACCACCGTTCTCCACGAGCGGCTGCTGGACCCGAAGCTGGAGTGGGTGCTGGTCTCCAGGCCGCTCCTGAAGCGGCCCAACCCGCTTACAGCATCGCCAGGAAGGGGCCGGTTGCAGTGCCCCCTTTAGGCGGGCCGACTCGGAATGAGATAAGCCTCTGAGCGCGGTTTCGGACGCTGACCCCGTATGGGGTGGCGTTGTTCCGGCCCCCTTACAGCAAAAGTGAAGTGGCATCCGGCCTGGTCCCCTTGGGGCCAGGCCGTTCCGCATGCGCTCAGGCCCCGACCAGTTCGCTTATAGCCTGCTACTGCCCTTCCACTCTTCCGGCTGTACGCGTTTAATGCTCGAGGAATGGGCCCACCCCATGTGGTATTTGCCGGAAGAATCAAGCCATTCGATAAGTCCGTACTTGTGCGTCCACCCCACAGCTTTGCCGTAGATACCGCCGACGTAGACCAGTGGACGCCCGAACTTCGGGAATTCTCGGATAGGTGCAGGGTCATCTATGGGCCGGCTTGCCTCAGCGTCCATGCGAGGGCTTCTATTTCACAGATGCCCGAGGCAGAAAATGGAAGCGCTTCAACGGCAAGCTCACCAGAGTTCGGCGCAAAAAAGCAAGGCAAGAGCCTTGAGCAGAGTAGGACGTTGAAAGGGAGACAGTTTGGAAGGTGACGACCTGGACCCCTATGACGGCGGAGCTACATCGGTGGAACGTCGGGGGAGCGAGCCAGGCTGCTCCTTCAATCCTGAGACGGGATTCTCCTTAAATCCGAGTACTCCCGACGAACTGCGCTGGTACAAGTACCTGAGTCCTGACGCTCTTGATGATGAAACCTTGTTAGAGTCCAGAAATGACGACTGACTTCGCCGGGGAAGCACAAAGACTTACTGAAGTATGCCGTTCTCTCTTTGAGGACGAGTCGACGTGGATAACGGCAGACGGCTATCCGGATAGCCTGGCGCTCTCAATTATCGATTCCATCTACTCCACGGGCTCGACATACAAGGCCGTCATCAATGTCGTGAACGCATATCGCGCCTACAGAAAAGGCCAGGGCGGAGATGCTGACCGAGACGGCACGAGCGAACTGCTACAGACCTTCAAAGAGGCTGGAGGTAGTGCGGAGTGGGCTGAGCTCGTCAATAACCGGAAACCGGCACACACGAAGAAAAACGCTCCCCTTAAGGCAGAGGTCATCCGGATGGCTACTGAACTGTTGGAGGGGGAAGAACTTCAGATAACCACGCAGGATGAACTCCGAGCCGCGTACGCCAATAAAGAGAGCCGAAAGAAGCTGAAGGACTCCTGGTTGGGGCTACCCAGCCAGAGGTCCGGAGTGACCTACAACTACCTACTGATCCTTGCCGGCTTCCAGTCCGTGAAGCCCGACCGCATGGTAATCCGTTTCGTGGCGAAGCATGCAGGGCTCGATGCGAAAAAGCTGACGCCTATGGAGACGGCCGATCTGATCACGCAAGTAGCCGAGCTCTACCCGACGCAGCCCAGACGCCTTGACCACGTGATCTGGCGGCATGTATCGGGACGCGAGGTATTCCGGAAGGAGGAAGTGCCTGCTGTCATGCGGGAGCTCTAACAGGTACTTTGTCGGTGCTTCTAAATGCAAAAGGGTGATGACATCTTATAACAGGACTCTGGTCGCGTTTAGAATTACCCAACAAGCGGCGTTCGGGAAAGGCATCTGAAATGATGATCAATTGGGACAGTTCACCCGAGCGCTGGAAGGACAGGCAGAGGCTTTTCAAAGCCGCGATGGGTCCAGATCTAACTGAAAAGATCAACCTCGCATTAGGCACCACAGTTGGCTCAGACAACCTCCTAACCTTTCTGCGCGAGGCGCTCGAAGGTGAGTTTGGACAGGACATACAGGAGCGGGTGAGAACGACCTTGGCGCTCTCGTCGGATCAGCCTAAAACGTCAGAGATTCAACGAGAAGTATGACCGTCTTCGACTTTCTCGCCCAAGATGCGGTTATGCGGGCCTACGCCCCGCTGTTCATTGCTCTAGCAACCCTCATCGGGGTAGCCATAACTCTCGCTGTGAGTGAACGTCGTGCGCGTCGAGTATCTCGCGTTCAACGTGAAGACGCCTACCGCGACGCCATGAGGAAGGCTTTGGCAAAGCTCCTGGTGAACGCGGAAGAGTTCAGGAGGAACGGCTTTGTTCTTAGTCGACCCGAATACTGGGTCAATCTGTCTTTCGAGAAGGCGACCGAAATAGCTAGTTCCGCCGAGTCCAGCCTGCGTTCTCTTAATAGCAGTTTGGTCAGCGCCCAGCTCCTCGCACAAGAGGACAGGCTTCTAAAGGATCTGGATTCGATGAGTAGGACCCTTGAAAGTGCCTGCGAAGTTATGCATGAGGTCGTGGACGCCTTTTGGGAGTCGAGAAAGCCTCATCCACTAGTGAGCGAGCGAGAGGTCCGGTGGAAGGCATTTTCCGACAAATGCGATGCTCTGCGGTCTACGTCTAGGCTCATGCTCCGGCCCACTGTAAGGGATGAAAAGAAATCCTTGTCGCTGGGTTAGCTGTTACCTATCGAATAGCTTGATCTGTCAGAAGGATCCTTAGCGCTGGATATGTCTGGCGATTGTCCGAAGAGTAGCCCTCGTACCTATCTTCAAGCAAACCTGCATGTGCAAGTGTTCTCAGGTATGGCCTACCGTGACTAGATATCAACAGGCCCAACTTACAGAGCACTTGAACTACTGAGAAGTCTTTGTTGGAACAGATCCCAACTGACAAGCCGGCTGGAGAGTCGTGAGCATCGGCAGAGACGTAATAGTACGTTGTAAAGGGTTCAGCCGGTCCGCTTCCTCAGTAGTAGGGAGAGAGGGGCTAATTGTTCCAAACTAAGCCCGTAGTGCGCCTCGCCGCACTAGAGTCCCGGCAAAGGCTGATTCAAGTCGAAGACTGTGTTTATCGCGGAGAAAAGCAACCACAGGACGAGATAAGCAATGAGTACTGTGACCATGTACATCACCAGCAAGATATACACTTCGATGAAGGAGGTGGCCCAGTTTCTGGCCCGCCTCAGAAGAGCATTAGACTTCCCTCTCCTCCGCGGGAGAGGCCTCCACCCGAGACGTCTGGTAAGAGCCATGGTCACCCGCCGGACTGTATACGGCGTTCCGATGAAAATGTACCTGCCCAACGTGAGCAGGAACAGGACAATTGCTGCGGCAACCACTGTCACGTCATAGGATGTCTTCAGGGCGCTTGGCGTGCGGATGTAGCCCAGATACAAAGCCGCCCAGTAGCCCAGGAATATGACGATGATTCCTGACAGGGCTCGCGCGGTTACCTCCCGCCAGAACTTTTCATCCCGGAACCACTCGCCCGGCCACTGCCAGGGGCTAACCTTCTTGTCGACGACCTGTTCTACCTCACTCATGGCAGTACCTTATGTGCTTCTTGATCTAGGCACCGTGCATCCCATGTCCGCCACGCCCGGCGAGGTGAGCTGTAGCTTTCGGACTACTCTGCTTCCTCCTGCGGCAGCTTATTCAGTGCCTTGCCCGTCAGTTCCGCAGCCTTCTTACCCGCTGCCCAGCCCCCACCGAGTCCCAGGGCGTCAATAATGCGCTGGAGTTCCGGGAGCTCTGCGTCGATATTTAGCATGATGCAGGCCACGGTCATCGTCACGCAGAAGCGGACGAACCAGATGATGAGCGCCCTGTCTGTCTTGTTGAGCGCATAAAGCATCCCACTTTCCTCGATGGACCCGGCTATAGAGTCGGCCAGTTCAGGATGGTTGTCGAAGAACTCGTCAGCGAGCTCATCGATGTCCTGCTCAGCGAACTCTTCCTTGAATGCCGAAGCGGTGGCCAGGACGTCCTGGAGGCGCGATGTATCAATTGTCATGGTCAACGACGAAGTCATGGCCGCGATGGACTTCTGGAACTGGTCGTCGAAGCCAAGCACCTTGGGTGTAGCGAGGGACATGTCAAACATCTTCGAGATGGCCGCATGGTTGTCGCTGATCTGCCTTGCCACCGAGCCCAGTCCCGATGCCTGGGCACCCAGCTTCTGCATGCGATCCAGGTCAGCGGTCGGGATGCTCAGGGCGGCTACGTCGGCCATCTTCTGCGAGAGCTCTGCCATCCGGTGCATGGTCGAGTCGGTGAGGATCGGCCCAGCGAGCTTGCTCATGTCAGGAAACATCTTATTGACGTCCGGCATCATGGCTTTGTTCATCATGCGGGCCGACTCCTGCATCTTGAGCCAGGCCTCGGGCACGCCGGCAGCAGTGTTGATCTTGAGGATGTCAGGAGTGGCGCCCTTGGCTTCATTCGAACTCATGTTCTAAGCGTAGCGTCCGGGGCCGACAGTTTGTGGGAGGCCTATGAATAACGTCACCAAACTGGCTGCGGCGTCGCTCAAGCTGTTGGCTTACTGATCGCCGCGGCGCATAGTAAGACCCAACATCTAAGCGGGAATCACCAACAGTGCAAGAGTACGGTCACTTCATCCTCATCACCGGTTTGTTTATCTGCATAGCGGCAAGGTGGGGCGCGGTCCTGGCTTTTAGGGGTGAGTACGTCCGACCAGTGGCATTCGTGGTAGCTGGCTGCTCTTTTCTTTGGCTTATGTGGGAACTCGCCCACGTATAGTCTTCTTGCTGTTGCTTATTCCACTACACCAATTCTATTGCAAATTCAAGCTAATTTGCGATAGTGAAAACATAACCAAAGCGCAGCAGATATAAGGGCTGGAAAGACAAGCGGTTATAAAGCTCAATAGTCCTTACCTGGACAACGAACCCAGCCGGACGTGGAACCCGTCCCAAGACTCGCTAACGTAAGAGTCGAAATAGCGTCAAGGTGTCTGGGTAAAGGCTCTTGAGGCAGAGAACTTTGACAATTCGGCTAGTGGCAGTCTCGCCAGCATAGTAGGACTAAGAAGCGCATGCATGCGTGAGGTATAGCAACCTGAAAGCGGGAGATACCCAGATGAGAAACCTAAAACACTAACTATGCAGGGTGAACAATTCTCTGATGTGCACATCTCAGCACAGTAGCGCGAAGTACAAGCGCAGCCGTGCTGGCTGGACTGCCACTAGTAACAATCGACTATCTGCCTGATCGTATGGGTGGCGGAAGTAATAGACGCTAGGGACGTGTAGACAGGACTGATACGCGACAGCTACCCAGTGACAAAGCACGTACAGGGCAGGTAACTGAGTGCACGAAAGTGCCTGACTGTGCAAACCGACGAGACCAGGTGCAAGGAGAATTGCCTTGCCTCGTGCGATCAACAGATAGTCGAAGATTGAAGGTGAAGTGCTGGTAGTAAGTGTCTGAACTTCTTGGTCGCAGGTTACATGACTAAATGAAGAGCAAGCAACGGTGCCCTCTCGATGAACAACTGCAGAAAGTAGTCCAGAGGCGGCCTAGAGACAAATTCGCTACACTTTCTACTCTCACCACATTCTCAATCTCTCTCATCCACTCCCGCTTAGGTGACTCCCACCTTACCTAGGCGGAAGCGGCTGATAGAGCCGACATAAACAAATATCGCCCTCTCGGGCAAGGAACAAACCGACATGGCAAAGCCAGGCACTGACCACAAGCAACCTTAAACATTCGGGATTCCGATCTTCGCCCTGTCGATGCTGCTCAATACAGTACTGACATTGGCTATCGGAGTGGTCCTGGGCTACTTTCTAGCGATCAACATCCACGGAATGCTCGTGCAGCTGTCCACCAGGACAACCAGCTGGTGTCAAAAGAAGTGAAGCAGCGAACTCCGCGGACGCTACTAAGACCAACGCGGAGGACATTCAAAAGCCCGTCAGCAACGTCGAAGTTGCCAAGACGACTTAACGCGTGGCTCGGCGATAGCCTGGGTTCGCCAGTTGCACTCACAAGTGAGTGAACCCAGAAGGTTCAGGGAGTTGGTGCCTTAGCTTCTGGTTTACTGTCGCCTTCCTTCTTGTTCCAACCGGGAACACGGTCCAATGCCTTGCTCGGCACGACGCCCGCCTTGATGGCTTCAGACCCAATCTCCGTGGCCTCGTTCATTTTGTGGATGCCCTTCACAAACAGCATGCCGCTCACGACGAAGCCGACCACACCAATCACCAGGGCCAAGACGATGTCAGTTCTCCAAAGGTTCCAAGTGATGCCAGCAGCGATGAAGAACAGCGGCATGTGGATGCTGAACCTAAATTCCGCTTCGGACCGAGCCCGGTCATAGTTATTGAAGACGCGTTCGTTGCCTGCCTGAAGAGCCGGTGCGACTGTTGATGCTTCTTCCATCAGATCCTCTTTGATCCGTTGAATCAGACCTTCGTTGTCGTCGTCTGAGTCTTTCTCCGGATCGAAGAAGTCGTAATGCTTTCGTACTAGCTCGAGATCAAGGTCTTGCTTGCCTGCCGTATAGACGGCATCAGTCGCGAGGTAGTCGAGTAGTTCTTCGGTTTTTATGGTGTGACCACCTTGTAACGGGTACTCGGGCTGGCGTAAATGCAGGTCAGCTTTGCGCATCAAGCCCTTGATCCGTTCGGCCTTGAGCTTGTCGTAGAGGCGCATAAGCCGCACCTTGACCCAATGAATGCGTCCAGCTCCCCGCCCTAGTTTGCGCTGGATATTTGGCATCAACAGCACACCCAAGAGGTAGGCCGCGAAGCTGAGAACTCCCAAGATCAGAGCTGGCGACAGGTATTCCGACAACTGATTCAGGAGGCCAAAGATGCCTTCCCTGTCATCCTTCTTAGGAATAGGTGCGCCCAGGAATACCCAGAAAACTGTTAGCCACAAGACGCCTGTCATAAGGGGAGTGCGAAAGTCGCGGAAACCGGGGAGTATCTGGGCGAGCATGGAACCTCTTGTAGGAGCGGGGCGGGCAGTCGCGGCAGCCTATCACCACCCATCGAATGTCGGCCGCTTTTGTCTGATGTGCCAGCTAAGGTGAATTCATCAAAGGTCGCACACGTAGGGGGAACCACTTGTCGGTAGTTGAATCGCTGATCCAGTCACCGGCTGGCCAGCGTCAGTTGCGCCTCATGCAAGCACTGACGGAGCTAGAACCTCTTGACGGAGATCGTCAGGTGGGCGTCAGCCCGATCCGAGCTGAAAGTGATAAGTGGGGGCTTGAACCGGGAGCCATCACTAGCGATCTCAAGTACCTGCAATCTCTGGGTCTGGTGGAGTGCTTCGAGTCGTTGGCTGGCATCAACAACGTCTTCATTCAACAAGCGGGCCTTGATGCGGCCAAGGAATACCGGACCTTCATGAAGAACAAGGTTCGTCGTAACAAGGCATGTCGCGATGCTTACCTGCACTGGCTCTACGAGGGCGACGAGGCTCCAGGTGATTTCCACAGCGAGTGCACGTTCTACGGCTCGCCGTACAGCGAGCAGGAGCTCAAAGACGCCAAGAACTGGTTGGATGAAGAAGGTTTTATCGTCGGCAGTAAGACCGCCGATGACGACATCTACTACGCAGAAATCACCTCAAAAGGTACCCGCGCCGTTGAAAGCGGTCGCTCCGTGAATGACTGGCACTCAGGAGGAATCTCAATGACAGACCGCAGCATCAACATCACCGGTTCCAACAACGTCAACGTCGCTCAGGACAGCTCGAACGTGACTCAGAGCAACACCCTGACCCAGGAGCAGTTGGACAAGATCAGCGATGTGATTGAGTCCTACCGAGCGTTGAGCGGCGCTCTCAATCTCCCAGAAGAGCAGCTGGAGGTGGCTGAAACGCTCGTGGGCGAGCTTGAGGAAGAAGCCGCCGATGTTAACGCTGAGCCGGGAAAGATTCGTCAGGCACTGGAAAGCCTGACTGGAATAGTGGCCGAGCATGGTGCAAAGGGTGTAGCGACGGCGGTCATTAGCGTCATTGAACAGGCTTTGCAATTCCTGGGGTAGATCCTTTGAGGAAGTTGCCAGAGTGCGAGCAACGATTCCTTGCAGCTGCCGCTAAAGACGGCCTGGCTCTGGTGCCTGCTCCGACTTACGACTGGATAGGTACGAGAGGGCCCTTCGGGCTGCAAACACACCCTGGACCACTCTTCGACACAATCCTGGAGATGGCACAAGCCCTTGATGGCTATCTGGATGTAATGCGCTCGCCGAAGCGCATTAAGCGCGCTGACTTTGACTTGATCCACGAGCCCACCGGCACGCACATAGAGGTGGATGAAGAGCAGCATTTCAGTACCCATCGCCTGAAGATGTTGGACTTCTACGAGCCAGGCATCCAGTACGGCTTTGACCTGGAGGAGTACCGGGCTCTCTGCCGGCTGCATGGTCCTCGAATAGACCGAACTGGTTGGGCTACAAAGAACACAGTGAATTTCGGTCCGAGGAGTCGGGCTAAACAACGAGCCTTCTATGACGCCATGAAAGATCTGGTCCTGCCCGCCATGGGTAAGCCGCATGTCATCCGCATCGAGGTTATTGATCGGGAACCAGAACATGCATGGACGTTGAACCGAGAACGAATATCCGCCGCTCTTGCCACTTAGGGAAGAGTCATCGTTGACTGTCAAAGAAATCGCTCGAACTAAGGGGGAACTGTGTCCACAGTTGAATCACGGGTAAGACTGTCCTGACCTGTAACCCTAGCCAAAACTTCATCCGAGACGACTTTTACGAGCCGTATCAGAAGCTAGGCAGGGGAGACTACCAAGTGTGGGAGCACGGTCTCGTTGAAGTAGACGGCAGCATGCAGCCGGCCAAGCGAGCCTTCGTTCGCTCACTGCCAACAGATAACCCCTTTATAAGCCGCAATTACTTGGAGACGCTGCGAAACCTCCCAGAGCCGCAGAAGCCGACGCCTCATGGAAGTCGACTGGGACTTCGACACGGACCAAGGAAAGGTTGTCGCTTCGCATCAACTCAAGCAGACGGACGAGTATGACACGGAGCAGCAGTCCTACTTCGACGCGATCCTTCCCGTGGTGGTGACGGTTGTATCTTCACCGAGCTCAAGGGGTCGGTCGTCGTTGATGCCTACAAGCTGCTCATACCCACCGATGATCCACACCTGGATATCGGAACGTTCGTGGCGGAGGAATTCATTGCCTGGGTCCAGGAGCGCGGTGGTGGGTCAGGCACGGCGGCAGTAGACGGCGTCGGTATCGGTTCGAGTGTCCTCGACGCATGTAACCGGCTGGCTTCTATGTTCAGGCCTTCAATGCGGGCTCGACTAAGCACGGCTCGACCTGATGGAGTAGCCAGATCAAGTCGGTCGGCCTTCACCGTGTAAGTGGCGATATTCAAGGGCTGGCAGACGTCGATGTAGGTTTCGAGATCAATGGTGCTCCGGACGAGACGTCCTGGTGCCAGACGGCGACGGCGTCTATCTCCCCATTCTTGATTGACTGCAGCAGGGCTTCATAGCCGGGGCGATGCTTGCCTGAATAGGCGCTGATGTCATTGTCTGAGTATGCAGCGACCACGCTGCCGCCCAGCTGCTTTATGAGTGCTTCGCAATCCTCTTGCTGCCGCTCCACACCTAAGCCCGCGCCCACTCGGTCGCGGCTAATTCTGCTGTAAACGGCGAATCGCGCCTCTGCATTATTCAGTTCCGCGCATGATTATGATGCCTCCGGGGTATCCCGTCAATATTTTTGACGAGGCGCCGGAAGGTGCACCCCGGGATGCTCGTCAACGCACCAGTCAGTTAGAAGGCGCCGTCAGATCGATCCGGCGATGGAGCAGGCTGGGGAAATGCCAGATGACCGCCCAAGTTTCTCCGGCTCTGGCACCTTGCTTTGGACCAGAATCCGAGTCGAGCATAGGGACCGTTGTTGAAACCTGTTGTCAGGTTAAGCAACAGATCGGCTGACAGGTGAGGCACCGTCCGGCCTGCCGTCGGCCGGCGCCCATGCTAGGCAGTCGGCTGCACTTATGAAGTATGCTTCCGGCCACGGCGCACCGGGCATAACTTGGGCGGGGTCGGGCGATATGAGCAGGACAGCTCCAGGCCAGAGGGGCTCCGACAGCGCCTCCATCCAAGCCAGCTGAACGTGGCCAAAGCGGTTCCATCTGATGGTGACCCACGAACCGGTGGGTTGAATTGCATCAACGTCGAGAAGCGTTACCTCGGTCGTGGTCCCGCTTGCCAGCTTGGCCTTGTCGAAAGACTTCCACCTTTCGGTTGCCTCGGCCAGCCAGGTTTTGCGTTGGTTGACCCGTTTCCGCCAGAGCGCGCCTAAAAGCAACGCTGCCGCCAGGAGGAGACCGCCAACAACTACTCGCCACAAGGACGGAAGTTCGGTCGGAGCGACAAATACAGGAAAAAGGACGAGGGCAACCAAGACAACTGTGCTGGCCCATACCAGCCCAGGTGTCACAACTCTGGGTTTCACCGTCGGGTTTACGACCATTGTCATGCCTCTTCATCCAGCTTAAAGCTGCCAGCCAGCGCTGGTAAGGACGACTTGCTGGGAATGAGGCATGTTCTCTGAACTGGAAGTTGGCGAAAGCGCACTTGGAGCATTCTTAGCGGCGTCGATTGCGTCTTGAAGTCTTTCCCTATGACTCCGCTGTTCCCATTCGTGCTCGGACGGCGGCGCCCCCAATGGCAGGGGAGAGTCCGAGATCCCCCACCTGTCCCTGAACAAAGCGATGTCTCGAATCAGTTGCCGGGAACTTCCGGCGCTACCGAGGGAATCGATCAGGCTGTTCTTCCACTCGAAATCCTCGGTCATGGCGGCCATGGTTACGGCGTCGGTCCTACGCCGGATTCGTTGGCGGACCTGATCGACCATTGCCGCTAAGTCGGGACGGGAGAAAGCCAGCGCCTCGACCAAAGGGTTGGATGTCCCCGTCGGCATTCCCCTTAAAGAGCGGCGCAGTCTCATGCTGAGTACGGCGGCGGGATCGTTTGCACCTGCCGTATCTCGGAGTGTCTGCTCCAGGACGCGTTCTGCGCCCTGACGGCTGACAGTAGTGGCTTTGCGCCAAGCGGCTACGGAGGCGCCCCACGAAGGTGATTGTTCGAGTTCAAGTGATGAACCGCGGTCGTGCCTGTCTAAGCACTGTATGAGGCTTTGAGCGGCTGCTATCTGCGCCAAGTAGTCGTACTCTGCGTAAAGCCGCTCGAGGCTGTCCGACTTTCTGCGCTCCACGTCGCGGACCTCATGGGCGGTCCGCTCGGCACCTTCCGCAGCCAGCACTTCGCCCAGAATGCTTCGCCACGACAGCTGTAGGGAGGGATCAACGGCGGGATGCTCCGAGTCATCGCCTTCGCTGACGTAGGCAAATTGCCGAAGCGGCCTCGGGTCATACTGACATAGAGGAGCTCGCGGGTGAGCCGGCCATGGGTGACTACGGTGTGACCGGTATCTACCGTGATGCCCTGAGAGCGGTGTGCGGTGGTTGCGTAGCCCAACTCGACGTTCGACTCGAGGTATGCGCGGGGGAGTACGACTCTTGCCCCTGTCTCCCGCCGCACCGCAAGAAGCGAGCCGTCCAGCCTGCTGACGCTTTCGACCTCGAACAGTGTTCCATTCCGAACGAAGTCACCTTGACTGTCGATGAGCCTGCGGTTATTTCCCCGGGCAATGATGGTGTCCCCGGAACCGGCATATAGGCCATCGCCGAGCAGGAGGCTCAGTTCGGGGTCCACCTGACCTTGGGCCACGAGGTCGGCTTAGGCGCGCTCGTTGAGCATGCCGACGGTGTCATTGTCGGCTGCGATAAGGATGGATGACTTGCCCGCCCGCGTATCGGCCTGCCAAGCGAGGTATGCCTTATCGACCATGTCCAGGTAGGTGCCATGCCTGATCCGTCGATGCTGCTCATAATCTTGGATTGCCGAGTAGTCTCCATTCCGAAGCTTCAGGGACGATGCACCCTCCCACTTCTCATGGAATCTCCAGATACTGCTGAGCCGGGTCGTCTTTCCTTGCCGGTCCAGCCATCCGAGGACACCACCGGCGTCGATGGAGTCGAGCTGGCCTGGGTCACCCACCAAGAGGATCTTTGCCCTGGCCTCCTGTGCCTGTTGGACAAGGACAGCGAGCTGGAACGTGGACACCATGGAAGCCTCGTCGATGATGACGAGCTGCTCCGAGCGGAAGCACCACTGCTGCTGAATTGCAGCGAGCCGGGCAGCTTCCTGTGCGAGCGAAATGCTCCGGCGGTTGCCGACCTGCGCTTCCGTCAAGCGGGTCTGGACGTCGAAGAATCTCCCAGCCCGTGAGCTTGCCCCTCGGCCCACCGACTCGTGCAGCCACTTCGTGACGTTCTCTGTAGCCATACCAAGTTCGCGCCCCAGGACTTCCGCACTTGCCGCCGCTGGGGCAAGCCCTATGACGCTACCGGCGCCGTGCTCCGCTTCCCATATCGCCTTGACTGCGCCCAGAGTCGTGGTCTTTCCCGTGCCGGCTGGGCCGACGATGGCATCGAGGCGGTTGCCGCTGAGGAGGACGCCGGCCACGGCGGCGCGCTGATCGGCGTGCAGCGCCGGCCTCCCGGACGGATGGACCCGGTCAAGCGAATCCATGATGGCGTGAGCGCGAACGACCGGGCCGCCGTCGTCGTTTTTTGCCATCATGATGGCGTCCTCCGAGGCGAGCGTTGAGGTGTCCGTGTAGAGGAGTGCTCCGTGAAAGTCGAAGACGCTGCTTTGCCGGATACGGAGGTCCGGCCCGGCGTCTGGTGGGGCGGTGTAGCGGTACTCGTTGAGCGCCACGGACTGGTGCTCGGCGGCGGTGACGACGGCATCCATCAGGGCATCCCGATCTGACGCGGAGCGGCAACGGATCTGTGCGCAAACCCTTTCGGCTTCGGCGAGCAGGTTCCAGCGGTTCCAGGTTGAGCGTTTGCCGGCGACTCGTTCACGGGCGAGGGTGGCGACGGCACCGATCCAGCCAGCAGTGAATTCGGTAAATGCAAATGGGGAAAGCCGGGAGCGGTTGATGGTGGCGGCGAGGACGTCGGCCGGTTGGAAACCTTGGGCGATCGCTCGTTCCTGCCATTGGTCCGAGAGCTCATGGAGAGGTGTGGGCGAGTCGGCCTTCGGGATACGGGTCATTAGAGTGGCCTGCTGACGAAGCTTGATGATCGTTGCTGAAGTTGGGGGATGACCGTGCTCCGTGACCCATGCCGCCACGAGGCGGTCAGTTTCCACATTGATAAGGCGGGAGCGGTTCGAAAACTCTCTGATGAGTTTTTCATCTATGCCAGTGAGCTGCTGGCTGGGGTTGAGGGTGCCGGTGACGGGGTTGCGGATATCGGTGTCGCTTCCCAGCTGCCGGTGGAGGGCGTCAAAGAGGAGTCCGTTGTAGTGTTCGCTGGCGGCGACGGCGGCCTTGTACAGCGTGCGGGAGTCGAGGGTGACCCAAGCTCCGTCGGTGATGCGCTGGATGCGGTTGGCGATGACCAGGTGCGTGTGGAGCTGCGGGTCGCCTGTGCGTGATTCCCAGTGGTCGAACGCAGCGGCGATGGCACCCCTTGTGCCGAGGTGGGCTGAGCCGTTCCGTCCGGCGCGGGTGTGGATGACGTTCTCTTCGAGCCAGGCAAGAGTTTGCTCGACGGCGTCATGATGGGTTCGCAGGATTCGGTCCTGGGTGCTGCGAGGGCTGAGTGCCCACAGGACGGACACAGATTTTGGCACGCTGAAGGTCAGGTCAAAGCCGACGACGGCGTGCCTCACGGTGGGTGGACTGGTCTTGTTGTCGACGCCGGTGGGTTGGCTGTGGGGGCGGCCCAGCGGATTGCCTGTGTCAGGGTGAATTGCCAGGTCGAAGACTGCTTTCCCGTCCGTTTCGGAGACGGGCTCAGCGGCGGTTCTGTCGATTCCCTTGAGTCCACTGCCCATCCATCGGCCTTCCGGAGTGCCGGCCTTCATGTAGTAGGTGGTGGCGTCCGGGGGAGAAGTGGAGAGGTCGTCCATCATCGTCGTCTTGAACAGGTAGCGCAGGCCTGCTTGTGCAGAGAGGCGGGCGATGGACATTGTCATAGCCGCGGCGCTCCAGCCTGGCGCCTCAATGGACGCCATCCACGACGGCGGAAAATTTCGAGAGTTGCTTTGTCGAGTGCAACGCCCTTTGCCTCAGCCAGAGAGGCGAGCCAAGCGGCGATGTGTGCGAGATCCTGGACATTCATTCTTTGCGCGCGTTTCAGGCGTGCGACTTCTGACTGGAGGAGGTTGTTGCTGATTCGTTGTTCGGAGTTCTCGGCTTCGAGTCGGTCTATCTCGCAGGCTTGGGAGCGGAGCTTGGACTGGAGTACTTCCCTCTGTCGCTGGCAGGATCTTGTTTTGGAGTCCAGCAGCCGCTTCGTGGCTTCGAGTTGGGCCTGTAGGTCAGTGATTAGGGCGTCCGCTTTGGGTTGCTGGGCCGACTACTACCAACCCACGGTGTCCGGTTTGGGTATATGACTTTTTGAGTAATTGTCAGCAAAGTAGAGATCAGGCTCTACTCTGACACGTTGCGTCTGGCTGCCTGACGTCAGGTTGGGGTGTAGCTCTCTAAGACCGAGGGCAAAAGCTGAAGGCGTGCGTCACTGGCGGCCATGGCTGGAAGATGGAGCAGCAACCGCTCAGCAGGATCCCGGACCTGCCTCACTCTGGGCCGGGCCGCCAGCTGTCGAGCGTCGGGGAAAACGGGGGAGTTTCCGAAAAGCCTGCCCCTTTCAGTCTTTGCCATCAGTGAATAAATTCATCATGGCTGGCTAGCGTGACTGTCCCGCTCTGCTTCGCTGAGGACAGCGTTGAGGCGTGGTACTGAACAATGAACCATGTCTGACCGTCCCTGCGGAGCACGAGGGATAGCTGCACC
>JBKJVX010000246.1:0-14672 GCA_046717065.1 Arthrobacter sp.
CCCTGGAAATCATCGCCATCGTGGAGCGCGCCGAATTCGCCGACGTTGCCGCCGTCGTCCAGGAAAACCTGAAGAACATCGGCATCCCCGTCTCCATCCAGTCCAAGGAATACGCGTCCGCCGAGCCGGACGTCCTGGCCGGCAACTACGACATGCTGCTGAGCCAGCGGAACCGGCTGATCGACATCGCCGACCCCATCGGGTTCCTCACGGCCGACTACACCTGCAAAGGTACCTACAACCTGAGCCACTTCTGCGACCCCGAATACGACCGGATCATCGCCGAAGCCGCCAAAACCGTGGACACCACCGAGCGTTACAAGCAGTACGCCGAGGCAGGCCAGATCCTCCAGGACAAAGCGGTCAACGCCTGGCTGGTCAACGAGCAGGCAACCGACGCAATCCGCACCAACGTCCTCTCCTACGTCCAGGACCCGCTGTCGCGCTACGTCCTGACGGCCAAGACAGGCAAGGCAGCGTCCTAGTCCAGCTCCCCGAAACCCGCCACATATGCTGCAGTTCATCACCAAACGGACGGCCACCCTGGTGGCCGCCGTTGTGGTGTCCTCTTTTGCGGTGTTCCTGATCCCGTACTTCACACCGGGTGATCCGGTGCGGAAGATCATCCGGTCGCGGGTGGCGGGTGACGCCGTCGACGAGTCCGCTGTGCAGGGCCTCAGCGAGAGCCTTGGCCTGAACGATCCCCTGGCGGTCCAGTACTTCCGTTGGCTCGGGGACTTCTTCAGCGGTGACATGGGACTGTCCTTTGTCAGCCGCACGCCGGTGGCGGAGCAGGTGCTCCCGGCCCTCTCGGTCACGCTCAGCCTGGTCACCATGGCGCTGGTCCTGGCCGCTGCCATATCGCTCCCCCTGGGGATCATTGCCGGACTACGGCCCGGAAGCACCGCGGACAAGGCCATCACCGCCATCACCCAGGCGCTTATCGCCATGCCGGAATACTGGGTTGCCCCCGTGCTGGTGCTGGTCTTCGCCCTGAAACTGTCCGTCCTGCCCACTGCTGGATGGAACGACCTCTCGTCCGCTGTCCTGCCCGCACTGACGCTGGCCCTGCGTCCCATCAGCTTCTTCACCTCAGCGGTACGGGCCGGCACCATCGATGCGGCGGCCGCCGAGCACGTGCCCGCCGCCCGCGCGAGGGGGCTGAGCCAAGGCCAGGCGATACTGCGCCACGTAGTGCCGAACGGGCTGGTGCCACTCTCCACCCTGTTCGCCGTATGGTTCGCCGGCCTGCTGGGCGGGTCGGTCATTGTGGAGGTCATTTTCGCCGTGCCCGGCATGGGCCGGCTGCTCTTCGACGCCGTCGTCAACAGCGACATCCCGCTCGCCCAAGGCGGCGTGGTGGTAGTGGTGGCCCTCGCCGTCGGCGTAACCACGCTGGCGGACTTTGTGCACCGCTTCCTCAGCCGCACGGTGGGAGCTTCCCTTGCGTAAGTGGTTCAACGTCACCGCGCTGGCCGCGGCGGTACTTGCCCTGATTGTGTTGGCGGTCCTGCTGGCCCCGTGGATCTCGCCCTACCCGCCGGCGGAGCAGAACCTTGCCGAACGCCTGGCTCCACCTTCAGCCGGGCACTGGCTGGGAACGGACAACCTCGGCCGGGACACCCTCAGCCGGATCCTCGAAGGGGGCAGGTTCTCCATGTCCGTGGCCGCACTGGCCACGCTGCTGACCTGCCTTCTGGGCGTGGGCATCGGCATCCTCAGCGCACGGCGGCGGGGCTGGGTGGATGAATTCCTGACCCGCACCAACGACGTCCTGCTGGCCCTGCCGGAGATGGTGGTGGCGCTGTTCATCGTGGCGGCGCTGGGCACGGGCTTCGGGCCGCTGCTGCTCGCACTCGTGGTCACCGGGTGGACGCCCTTCGCCCGGCTCGCCCGCACACTGGCCTACGACGTCTCGGCCCGGGGCTTCGTGGACGCTGCCCGCGTGGTGGGCTGCACGCCGTCGTTCATTATATTCCGGCACGTCCTGCCGCACCTCGCAGCCCCAATCCTGGGCCAGGCGACGCTGCGGTTCGGGCACCTGCTCATCAGCGTGGGTGCCCTCTCCTACCTGGGCCTTGGCGTCCAGCCGCCGCAGTCGGACTGGGGCTCCATGCTGGCGGCGGCCCAACCGTTCGCGGACCGCGCTCCGCTGGGGATCCTCGCCCCGGGCCTGGTCATTTTCACGGTTGCCCTCTGCGTGACCCTGATCGGCCAGCGGGCAGCCCACATGGCCGCGGCGCCGCTGCTGATGCCGCAGATGGCGGAAAAATGAGCCCCGCGAACACGCACCTGGTTCTGGACGGCCTGCAGGTGAGCCAGAAGACCCCCGACGGCGGGACTTCCGGCAAGGCCCTGCTTTCCAATGTCTCCCTGTCCGTGGAGCCCGGTGAGTTTGTGGCCCTGGTGGGCAGTTCCGGCTCCGGCAAGACGCTGACCGCGATGTCCTGCCTGCAACTGCTGCCGCCCGGACTGGGCATCAGCAGTGGTTCCGTCCGGCTTGGGGACCTGGACCTGACACGCGCCTCCGAGCACCAGCTCAACTCGGTGCGCGGCGGCCGGCTGGGGATGCTGTTCCAGCAGCCCAAGCGGATGTTCAACCCGAACCGGACCATCGAGCAGCACCTCAAGGAACCGCTTCGCCTGCATGCCGGCCTGCGTGGCTCGAAGGCGCGCAGCAAGGCGCTGGAGCTGCTCGAGGAGGTGGGCTTCGCGGATCCAGGGAAGGGGATCCGGGCCTATCCGCACCAGCTCTCCGGCGGCATGGCCCAGCGGGCCATGACGGCCCTGGCCCTGGCCGGGCAGCCCGGGATGCTGCTGGCGGACGAGCCGACGTCGGCGCTGGACAAGGTGCTGGAGCGCCAGATCCTGCAGCTGCTGGACAGGGAGCGCCGGGAACGAGGCCTGGGCATCCTCTACATCACCCACAACATCGCGTCCGTTGCCGCGTTCGCAGACCGGGTGCTTGTGATGAACTCGGGCAGCATCGTGGAGGCGGGTCCCGTTGGTGAGCTGCTCACCCGGCCCAAGACTGGCTACACCCGCGAGCTGCTGGCGGCCGCCCGCCTGGCGCCGGAGTCCCGACGTCGTCCGCCTTCCCGGGAGCGCGACATCCTGGTGCTGGACGGCGTTGGCAAGCACTTCGGATCACGGCGGAAGCTGGGCCACGCCGCGCTGCAGGACGTTTCGCTGACCCTTAAGCGCGGGGAGATCCTGGGTGTATTGGGCCAGTCGGGGTCCGGCAAGAGCACCCTGGCCAAGGCCATTGTGGGGCTGGACGCGGCGAGCACGGGCATCATTTCCCGGCAGCTGGACGCTGCGGGACCGCGTGAGGCCACCGCCGTGCAGCTCGTATTCCAGGAACCCCACAGCGCTTTTGACCCGCGGATGACACTGCGCACCAGCCTCCAAGCGCCGCTGCGCCCTCGCCTTGATCTTTCACCAGAACAGCGTGACGAGCGGATTGCGGCCGTAATGGCCGAGGTGGAACTGGATACGGCCTTGCTGGACAAGCGGCCGGGCCAGTGCTCCGGCGGCCAGCTGCAGCGCGCCACGATCGCGCGGGCTCTGCTGCTGGAACCCCAGGTCCTGATCTGTGATGAAGCCACCTCGGCACTGGATGCCCTCACCCAGCGCACCATCCTGAACCTGCTGCTGCGCCTGCAGCGCGAACGAAACCTGTCCCTGATCGTCATCTCGCACGACATGGATGTTGTCCGCTACATGTGCGACCGCGTTGCCGTCCTGCTGGAGGGGCGCGTCGTGGAGGTGGCGGAAACCAAGGACTTCTTCGCGGCACCGCGGCACCCGCACAGCCAGGCGCTGGTTGAGGCCTCGATTCCGTGCCGCTCGGACGGCATGTGGAGCGTACTGGACGTGGCGAAGCCTTAGGTGCGCTACGGCCGGCCGGTCTCCAGCACCGATGCCAGATCGAAGTTGACGGGTTCCTCAAGCTGGGCGTAGGTGCATGATTCCGGGTCCCGGTCCGGCCGCCAGCGGTTGAACTGCGCCGTGTGGCGGAACCGGTCGCCTTCCATGTGGTCGTACCGGACCTCCACCACCAGTTCCGGGCGCAGCGGCACGAAGGAGAGGTCCTTGCCGGCGCTCCAGCGGCTGCCTTCGGCGTTGCGCGGGGTCCTCTCCCCTTCCTCCTGCTTGCCCCAGGCCCACGGGTGGCCCTCAAAGTCAGTAACCATGGGCTGAAGCTGTTCGTACAGCTCCTGCCTGCGCTTCATGGGGAAGGCACCGATTACTCCGACGCTGGCCAGTCCGCCGTCGTCCTTGTACAAACCGAGCAGCAGCGAGCCGATGGCGTCAGGTCCGCTCTTGTGCAGCCGGTAGCCTGCCACCACGCAGTCGGCGGTGCGCTCGTGCTTGGTCTTGAACATCACCCGCTTGTCCGGCTGGTACCGGCCCTCAAGCGGCTTGGCCACAATGCCGTCCAAACCGGCACCCTCGAACTGCCGGAACCACTGTTCGGCCGTGTCCTTGTCCGTGGTGGCGGCTGTGAGGTGGACAGGGGCTTGAGTCGCGGCGAGGGCCTTCTCCAGCGCCGCCCGCCGCTCGGTGAAGGGCCGGTCCGTATAGTCATCGTCGCCGAGGGCCAGCAGGTCGAACGCCACAAACGAGGCAGGTGTCTGGGAAGCGAGCAGCTTAACCCGGCTCGCGGCGGGATGGATGCGCTGCTGCAGGGCATCGAAATCCAGCCGGTCCCCCGAGGCGCCAACCAGGATAATTTCCCCGTCAATCACGCAGCGCGGCGGCAGGTTTTCCTTCAGCGCCGCCACGAGCTCCGGGAAGTAGCGGGTCATCGGCTTTTCGTTGCGGCTGCCGATCTCCAGGTCGTCGCCATCGCGGAAGATGATGGACCGGAAGCCGTCCCACTTTGGCTCATAACTGAGGTCACCTTCCGGGATGCCGCTGACGGCCTTGGCGAGCATGGGCGGGACGGGCGGCATCACGGGAAGTTCCATGTGCCCATTCTTGCCCGGAGGCAGCCGCTCGCGGAACCCCACACGCCCCGCAGGGAAGTCCGGGCTTACCCGGCCAGCAACCAGACGATCAGGATCAGCGCCGGGGCCGCTGCCGCCGTCGAGAGGAGAATCGTTTCGCGGGCCACCGCAACGCCGCGCCCGTATTTGCCGGCAAACAGGAACACGTTCTGCGCCGAGGGAAGCGCCGCCATCAGCACCACGCCCAGGAGCATGTGCTGGTCCAGGTTGAACAGGAAGCGTCCGACGACGAATGCCAGCGCCGGCATCACGGCGGACTTCAGCGCCGTGGCAGTGAGGATTTCCGCCGTGTGCCCGCCGCTTTGCAGCATCCGTGCACCGTGCAGCGACATGCCGAAGGCCAGCAGCACCACCGGGACCGCCGCACCGCCCAGGAGCGTTAGCGGCGCCATCACCGGATCAGGAAGTTCCACGTTGAATGCGGCCAGGACCACGCCCAGGAGGGAGGCGATGATCATGGGGTTACGGAACGGCTGCGTAAGCAGCAGGCGGGGCGAAAACCGGCCGGCCTCGGAGAGGTCCAGAACGGTAAGGACCAGCGGGGCGAACAGAAGCAGCTGGACCAGCAGAACGGGGGCCACGGGCGTTGCATCACCCAGGGCGTACAGCGTGATGGGAATGCCGATGTTGTTGGCGTTGACGTAGGAACTGGCCATCGCACCGATCGTGGTCTCAGCGAGCGGCCGCCGGAACCACAGCCGGCTGGCCAGTACATACAACAGGGCTGTGGCAACCGCCGTCATCAGCGCCAGTGGAACATACGCGGAAAAGACCACGGAGAGATCCGATTCCAGGACCACCGTGAAGAGCAGGACGGGGTTGGTGATGAAGAAGGCTGTACGGGTCAGCGCCGAAACCGTTGGTTCCCCGCCCAGACCGCACCGTGCGGCGATGTACCCCACGGCAATCACGACGCCGATCACCGCCAGCCCGATCAGCACACCGCCCACGAGTGGTACTTCCTTCCAGTTCCGCCGCCTGCGCAGGAGTTCCGGGACGCGCAGTACTACAAGTTACAAACTTATCTGACAAGTGGCTTGCTGCCAGCACGCCAACACTGGCCCGGCGACGCAGGCCAGAAAAACCTCGACACAGCACTGCGCCGGACGGTAGAGGTTAACGATGGTTACTGTCGGCTTCCACGCCTCCCACGAACAGATCAGTCCGGGCCAGCTGCTCAAGGACGTCCAGCACGCGGAACGCGCCGGCTTCGACGCAGCCATGTGCTCGGACCACATTGAGCCGTGGTCCGCACGCCAGGGCCATTCCGGGTTCGCGTGGTCCTGGCTGGGCGCGGCGCTGGCAACCACCGATCTCCGCTTTGGCGTGGCGACGGCGCCGGCGCCGGGCCAGCGGTACCACCCGGCCATCATCGCCCACGCTTCGGCCACCCTTGCCAGCATGTTCCCGGGCCGCTTCTGGTTCGCTCCGGGCAGCGGCGAGAACATAAACGAGCACATTACGGGCGACGGGTGGCCGGCCGAGGACATCCGCCAACGCCGGCACGCCGCGGCCGCCAAACGCGACCCCAACTCGCTGTTTAACTTCATGGCGACCCTGATCGGGCGCTACCGGGAATCACCGGAGCTGGGCTGGGGCAAGTTCGGCATTATCGACCAGCCGTAGCCGGCGGTCTTCGCCCATACCTGCAGCTCGGACGGCGGCACCCTGGTCCTCCTGCACAACCTCGGCGAGGAGCCGGTGAGGGTCGCCGGCAGGGTTGGCCCGGAGGACGGGCCACGGCAAACATTCAAGGACGCGATCCTGCTGGACCTGTTCGACGGCGACAACGCGGCTTTGGAGCCCGACGGCGCCTTCACCGTTGAGCTGGGACGTTACGGCTACCGGTGGTTCCGGGTGCACGGAAAAGGGGACCGGCTGGCACCTTGAGAGCCAGGACACGCGGGCGGCCGCGCGGCCGCCGGGCAACAGTTTGGACGGCAGTTTGGACACCGTCAGCGGGCGGAAGCCGCCTGCAACAGGCGTTCGGCTTCCGCCAGGATCCGATCTTTCACGGGAGGGGGCACCGTCACCGTCCGCCGGCCGTCCTGCTCCTGGTCGCGTATGCCCACGGCCAGGGCGCTCATCAGCTCCGCGTCCTCGGCGGTGGCAAGGTCGCTGCCGATGAGCTGGACCAACACCTTCAAGCCGGCCAGGCGCCGCTGCGGGTCTGCGTCATTCAGTGCGGAGTCAATGGCCCATTGCGCCCGCTTCCACCATTGGTCCCTCCTGTCCGCACGTGACCGTTGCCGGTAGGTCAGGTAAGCCACCAGGACCACCCCGAACGTTGCCAGCGGCGCAATCGCCGCGGCACCCAGCAAAGCGGCCCAGATCCGGTCAACGATTTCCATGGCACCACCTTAGGGCCCGCTTGTTGCGGACCGCCGTCGGGAAACAGTTCCGGCTTCAAGAACTAACCGGCGCCTAACCGCGAGGAAACCAGCGCGCAACATTGGCCGAGCACACTTGGTAGTGCAGGCAAGAGCCGGCACCAGCTCCAGCCAGGAGGCCCAGCCATGTTGAAGAAAGCAGCAGCCAATGTAACCAGAGTCCGCGCCCTGGACCAGCTCCACCGCGGTGATGAGATCGAAGCCCGGCTGTCGGTGGGCCCTTCCTACGATGACGTAGTGATCCGCCGCGGCAGTGTGCAGGAAACAGCACCCGGCATTGGCGTGGTATGGATTTTGGACCGGATCACCGGCCTGCGGAAAGCCGTCAATACGGACGAATGCAGCGTCTGGCGGATCGCTTGACGTATACTCCTGTTCACTTGTGCCTTCCCCGACAATTAGCTCCGCGAGGGCGGGTGTAGTCAGTAAGGACTGCCCGCCACCGCCAAGCACGGCGACCGTACAGGCTGCGCGTCACCCTCCGGCCACTGACTGGATAACCAGCACCTCCTGGCCGGGTGACACTTCGGTCTCCAGTCCCTGCAGCCGCCGAACTTCGTCGCCGTCCACATAAATATTCACGAAGCGCCGCAACGCTCCCGTCTCGTCACGGAGCCGCCGGGCCAGCACGGCGAAGTCCGTGGTAACGGCATCCAGCAGCTCAGCAACCGTCAGAGGCTCGTCGGCGGGCGCAGTCAGGATGGACTGCCCGCCGGCCAGGGGCTGAAGAATGCTGGGAAGAACCACGGTGATACCGGGCGCTGCGGGCTGCCCCCTGTCATCAGCCGTCACCATCGTGCCCTGGGGCGGCGCGCTGCCCGGCAGTGTGCTGTCAGGCACCTGCAACCACTGCCGCCCGCACGCACAGCACGTCAGGCAGATGGGCTGCCACCTCGGTAAACGTCTCCCCCTCGTCCGCACTGGCGTAAACGGTGCCCCCGCGGGTGCCAAAATAAACGCCGGCCGGTTCCGCGGTGTCCACGGAGGCGGCGTCCCGCAGGACACTGTTGTACTCGCCGGTTGGCAGTCCGTTGCTGAGCCTCTTCCAAGAGCCGCCGGCGTCGTCCGTGCGGTGGACTGCCAGCTCGCCGTTGGGCGGGATACGTTCGCCGTCGGCCTTCAGCGGGACAACCCAGGCGGTACCTTTCCGGCGGGGGTGGGTCAGCATCACGAATCCGAAGTCGGCGGGCAGGCCCTCTGCGATGGAGTTCCAGGTTTCCGCGTTGTCATCCGTGCGGTAGACGCCGTGATGGTTTTGGGCGTAAAGGCGGCCGTCGACGGCGGCGTCCGCGGCTATCTTGTGCACGCACTGGCCAAATTCCGGGTTGGGGTCAGGCATGAAGTAGGCCGAGATGCCCCGGTTCCGCGCCTCCCAGGAGGCGCCGCCGTCGAGCGAGCGGTAAACGCCGCCGGTGCTCATGGCGACGTGAACGGTTTCGCGGGCGGGGTGGACCACGATGGAGTGGGCGGCGGCGCCGCCGTATCCGGCGCCCCATTCGCTGCGGGGGGGGTGGTCCCACAGCCCGCGGTTAAGTTCGAAGTGTTCGCCACCGTCAGTGGATTTCCAGACCGAGATGGGCTCGGCCCCTGCCCAAACGACGCCTGGACGGGACTCGGCGTCCGGATGGATCTGCCAGATCCGCTCCAGTGCGGCGCCGGTGTCCTCCGGGAACTTGATGGCGCCCTGTTCAGGCTCGGACCACGTAGCGCCAAGGTCATCCGAGTGGGCCACAGTTGGCCCCCAATGCTCATTCCGGACACCGACCATGATCCGTGTGCGGCCGTTCCGGGTGTCAATCCCAATGCTGGGGATCTCGCTCATCAGGAAATGCGGGCCAGTGAAGGACCATTCGCGCCTGTCCTGACTGGTTGCGAGCCACAGGCCCTTTTTAGTGCCGATCGCTAAGACAAAACTCTTTGCGGTTGTCATGCCCACCATGCAACCACCGCCCCGGGCAGCCCGCAACGGTCTTCTTGTGTATTGGGAAAGCCTGGCTTGGCTAGTCCACGAACTCCGACTGGGTTTCGATGAAGTCCCAGTCAGCCGCCGTCAAGACGGCCGCGGGATTGTCAGGATGGGGTCCTCCTGCCTCCGCAATGCCTTGCAGCACCGGAAGCGGAAGCTCCTCGGCCCGGAGGTTCTCCCGCAGCCATTCCTTGCTCGCAAGGTCCAGGTCAAGCCACCACATGAAAATTTCCATGCCCTCCACGCCCTTTCGTCGCCTGCTTCAACGGTAGGCGCGGTCAACGCCGGCTACAAGGTATTGCGGCTGCAGCGAGTGGTGCCTCGATTTTTTCGGGTACCGGCAAGTAACCGGGCCGCCGGGAGCCCCCGAAAGACGAGTACCCCCTACTCGCGACCGGCGACAGTGGTCCGCCCTAGCCTGAAAACTCACGCAAGCTGACCGTGCTGCTGGGGCATTCGGCGCATTCGCTGGTCCTCCTCGCCATGGTCCGTTTCACTGCGAAAACTGGGGAGAATCATCATGAAACGAGCCATCACAACGTTGGGGGTGCTGGGCCTGGCGGCATTTGCCGTCGCGGCTCCGGCGGTAGCGGACCGCGGATCCGACGACGACGACAAGATTGTCATCTGCCACGCAGGATCGGGCTCCAACTCCGGGCACTTCACGGAGAACATGGTTGCCCTCCCGGGGCTGAACGGCCATGACAATCACCC
Organism: Arthrobacter sp.; assembly: GCA_046717065.1. Classification (GTDB taxonomy): domain Bacteria; phylum Actinomycetota; class Actinomycetes; order Actinomycetales; family Micrococcaceae; genus Arthrobacter. Next base: position 10,083 of record JBKJVX010000246.1, read on the forward strand.
CGCGGACATCATCCCGCCCCATGACGGCATGGAAGAGGGGAAGAACTGGGACGCTGGCAGCGCCACCCACGCCAATGGGTGCAAGGTCCCGACGGTCGTGGTCCCACCCGTGGAGAACCCGCCAGCCGGCAACCCTCCGGTAGATAACCCGCCTGCCGGAAACACCCCCGTGGAGAACCCGCCCGTCGTCAACACCCCCGTCGAAAACCCAGCTGGTGCCAACCAGCCCTCCGAGCCGCAGGTTGTTACACCGGTGGTTGAGCAGTCTCCTGTTGTCCCACCGGCGGCCGTCGCGCCTCCCGCGGCGGCCGTCGTCGTGCCCGAACAGCCGGTGGCAGCCCAGCCAAGGGCCGCTTCTCCGCAGCGGGCGGCCGCGGCGCACGCTGCCACCACAAGTCTGGGAACCAACCAGGGGTACAACGCCCAGACCGCCGTCGGTGGCTCTGACGGTGCACCCTCCTGGCTGGCCGGCCTGGGTGCACTGTTTGCAGCGGGAGCGGCGGTAATGGTCCGGCGCAAGTCCCACACCGCGCGCCTGGCCGACTGACGCCGGCCAGGCCGCAGCCGCGGCCACCTGACAAGGAAGGCGTTCCGCCAGTGCCCGGCGGGGCGCCTTCCTTCCTACCCCGTTACCAGCGGTGAGGAGCAGCATGTCAAAGGAACGCAGCCGGCACGCGGACCGAAAAGCGCGCAGGTGGAGGCGTTGGAACCGCGGCGACATGGCCATTCTCCTGTGCGGTGTCCTGGCCTTTGTGCTCATCACTTTCGGCGCCCCCCTGTTCCAGCAGGCGCAACTCCCTGCCGGGAGAAGCGGGACGGTGACCGAATCAACCCCCTCCATCATCAACTCCGGAGAACCGGCGCCGATGGCGGTTACGGGCACACCGGAAGGGCGGAGGTCAACCCCCGCCGATTCCCCTGCACAGCAGGTTGCGGCCCCTGCCCTTCCCGCAGCGGCGCAACCGGTGCGGATCCGCTACGCCTCGGCCGCTTTCGATGTGGCCGTGCATGCGCTGGAGCTGGACGACTCCGCACACGCCAGCCAAACAATCGTGCCGCCTGCCACCAAGGACGGTTACTGGCTGACCCCATTCGGCACCCCGGGACACGGCTCGGCCAATACCACGTATGTGATCGGCCATAGTTGGGAGGGTGCGGAGGCACCCTTCAACCATTTGAGTTCAGCGGCAACCGCGGGCGATCGGTTCGAGGTGGACACCACAACCGGCACGATTGCCTACGAAGTGGCCAGTGTGACGACGTACCTGAAGTCCAACCTGAAGGACAGTCCCATCTGGGACATCGTGCCCAATCGGCTGGTCCTGATCAGCTGCTTTACCGACGATCCCTGGGGCAAAAACGTGGTGGTCACGGCTTCGCCCGTCACCGGCTGACGTTTCCCGGCCGAATGCTGCTGTTCAAGAGGATCCAAGGAGGCTGAGAATAAACTATGTCAGAACATCTGCGCGGTACTTCTCCACTGCTGGTGGGCGTGGCCCCCGGGCAGCATCCGGAGGTCCTGCAAACCGCCGCCGGCCTCGCTGCGAAACTGGGTACCCGCTTGCTTTGCGCCTACGTTGACGAGGCCAGCTACCTGGTGGAATGGGACCCCGCCCGGTCCGCCCACCGGCTCTCGCTCCACCCGGACGCTGATGCTGAGAACATCGGCGGCGTGACGATAAAGCTTAAGGCTGCGATCGAAGCTGCGGTGGCCCAAGTGCCGCCCGGCACGGCGGCCGCGGAATGGACCCTTGAGACCCTCACGGGCGATCCTGCCCGTGCCCTCGCCCAGCTCGCCGCGGAAACTAACGCGCCGATGATCGTTGTGGGAACCTCTGAGCGGGGATTCTCCCACCGCCTGGCGGAGGCACTAAGTGGATCCGTAGGCGCCTGGCTCACGCACCATCAGAGCAGGCCCGTACTCATCGTGCCGTACCGGAGGGCTGCCCACGAGGACCGGCCTTGAGCTGCGAAAAGGACCTCGCGAAGGCGCAGAAATTACGGCAAGGAAAGTAAAGCGAAAGTAGTTATTCCGGGAGCTGGCGTAGTGGACTACCAGCCAGTAAGCTGATTCAAGCAGGCCGGTTCCACAGACGTGGAAGCCAGGTTTGCCCAAAAGCTGCTCCGGAGTGCGTATCCCCCAATAACGCACTCCGGAGCTTTTTGTTGCCCAAAAGCCACGGTCACCAGCGGCAGGCCATACCCCCTGGGGGTACTTGCGGTGATACCCCTGCCGGGTATACCGTGGGAGCATGAACGCAACCGATGAAGCAGTCACAGAGCCCGCAGCGGACCAGGTGGCGCCGGAGCACGGCTATACCGGGAACAAGGATGCCTACCTCCGCCGACTCAAACGCATAGAAGGCCAAGTGCGGGGAATCGCGCGCATGGTGGATGAGGACAAGTACTGCATCGACATCCTCACCCAGGTCTCCGCCGTCACCAAGGCGCTGCACGCGGTCAGTTTGGGACTCGTCGAAGAGCACATCGGCCACTGCGTGGTTGGTGCGGCCTCTGAACCGAACCCCGAGCTGCGCGCAGAAGCCATCGATGCCAAGGTCAAGGAAGCCGCCGACGCCATCGGCCGGCTCCTGCGGTAGCAGCCCACCTTCCCCGGATGCCGCCGGGCGCACCATCAACCCCTTCCCCACAACAAGGAGCAGCACATGAGCACCATTTCTCCCACAACAACAACCGTCAGCGTCTCCGGGATGACCTGCGGGCACTGCGTCTCGGCCGTGAGCGAGGAACTTGAAGCCCTCGCGGGCGTAGAGGCGGTGGACGTCGAGCTCAACGCCGGTGGGATTTCCACCGTCACCATCACGTCCAGCAATGAGCTGTCACCTTCGGAAATCGGCGAAGCCGTAGCGGAGGCCGGTTACCTGGTCGTCGCCAACGAAGCCTAGAACCACCAACCCGGGGAGCAGCATGAGTAACCAGGAACTTCTCCACCAGTCCGAAACCAGGGTGGTGGAACTCGACATCGAGGGCATGACCTGCGCCTCCTGCGTCAACCGGGTGGAAAAAAAGCTCGGCAAGCTCGACGGCGTACAGGCCCTGGTCAACCTGCCCCTGGAATCCGCCCACGTCACAGTGCCGGCAGGAATCACCGATGAGCAACTGGTAGAAACCGTCAACGCGGCCGGGTACAAAGCAAAGGTCCACCAGGCCGCTCCGGTGGTGGAGGACGAACCCGTCGCCGGCGGGGTCGGGATGACCGATGATGGTGCAACTGTTGCCGCGTCCCTTCTTCGCCCGCGCCTGATCCTCGCCGCCGCCTTTACGGTGCCGGTGTTCCTGATTTCCATGGTCCCCGCGTTCCAGTTCCCGCAGTGGGGTTGGGTGGCGGCCGTACTTGCCCTGCCGGTGGTCACATGGTCGGCGTGGCCGTTTCACCGGGCAGCGGCCATCAACGCCCGCCACTTCGCCTCAACCATGGACACACTGGTATCGATTGGCGTTGCCGCGGCATACCTTTTTTCGGCCTGGCAGCTGTTCTCGGATCCCCTGATGACCCAGCACCCTGGCATGGAGGGTATGGAGCAGGGCGGCCTTTACTTCGAGGTCGCGGCCGTGGTCACCACGTTCCTGCTTCTTGGGCGCTACCTGGAAGCCAACGCCAAGCAAAAGGCGGGCGACGCCCTGCACGCCCTCCTCAGCCTCGGCGCAAAGGACGCCACCGTTCTGCACGATGGCACCGAACACCGGGTCCCTGCCGACCGGCTCCAGGTAGGCGATGTCCTGGTAGTCCGGCCCGGCGAGAAGATCGCCACCGACGGCGTGGTGATCGAGGGGACGTCGGCCGTGGACGCCTCACTGGTCACGGGCGAATCAGTACCGGTGGAGGTAGGCCCGGACAGCCGCGTCACCGGCGCAACCATCAATACCTCCGGCCGCCTGCTGGTCAGGGCCACGCGGGTGGGTTCCGAGACCACGCTCGCACAGATGGCGCGGCTTGTGTCCCAGGCGCAAACGGGCAAGGCTCCCATTGCCCGCCTCGCGGACCGGATCAGTGCTGTGTTTGTTCCGGTGGTCCTGGCAATCGCCGCTCTCACCTTTGTGCTCTGGCTGCTCTTCGCAGGGGCGGAGGGCGGAGGGCTGCGTTCGGCTTTTACTGCGGCCGTCGCGGTCCTGGTGATCGCCTGCCCGTGCGCGCTGGGGCTGGCCACGCCGGTGGGCCTGCTTACGGGGACCGGCAGGGGTGCGCAGTTGGGCATCCTGATCAAGGGCCCGCAGGTACTGGAGGACACGCGCACCGTGGACACCATTCTTTTGGACAAGACCGGCACCGTCACCACCGGAATGCTGGCAGTTGACTCCACACTCGCTTTCGGCGGGTTTAAGGATCATGAGGTACTGCGGCTGGCCGGCGCTGTGGAAGCGGCGTCGGAGCACCCCATCGCCCGGGCCATTGCCGCAGCGGCAGTTGCCCAGGAAGCGAAGAGAACCATTCAAACAGCGGCCGACGGCGCGCGGTTGCCGTCCGTGCACAACTTCCGTTCGGCTCCGGGCGGCGGTGTCACGGGAGCCGTCGAGGGCCGGCTGGTGACCGCCGGGCGTACCGGCTGGCTGCAGGAGAACGGCATCGCC
>JBKJVX010000247.1:0-5214 GCA_046717065.1 Arthrobacter sp.
CGTCGGAAAGCCGTCACTCCCTCGCCGCACAGCGCCGCTGCATGCAGCAGACACTGAAGAACGATCAGCGAGCGCTTCTGCCACGCTGCGTTCTCCCCCTTCATCTCGGTGTCCGCCGTGATGACCAACGCCCGCCGGGTAGCAATATCAGGATCCTCGCACCCGCGTACGGGCGACCAGCGAAGCGACGAGGGAAGTCCTGACATGCCCTGCGGGTCAAAAACGGTGACGGGTCGCCCTCCGGTTGCCCGTGCCTTCATTGTCACAACGAGGTTGTCGGCGCGCGTTGATGTTGTGACGACAGCACCCGGCGCGTCAAGGATGGCGTTGATGACGACATAAAGCCCCTTGCCTGATCGTGGAGCCCCTTGAATCACCATCGACTCTTCCGTGGAGACATGGACGGTGACGCCGCGGGAGCGGCCCAGCGTCCACGACACGTCCTGCACCGAGGGGTTTGCGAGTCCTGGACGCGTGAACTTTCCTCTTTTCCGCACGGCCCTCGCCCCAAAATCGTGAAGAATCTCCGCGCGGCGGGCAACGCCGTCGCGGTTCAGGATGTCTTGGCGCAGCCAGCCGCCCGATTGCTTCCATCGCCGCCAAAGGACCAACGCAGCGACGGCGAGCGCAGCAACCAGAAGTAGAGCCGGGGCCAGAACCCACCAGACGGTGTCTGTGCCGAGCACACAATCAACCCGGCGAACAACTATCCATTCCATTCTGTTGGCGATTAGTCCGACGGCGGCTGCAGGGTTGAAGGGCGACGGCGGCATGGTGCCGCACTGCCAAGAGCCCGCCAGGTGCGCTGCTGCCTGCACCACTGCGCAGAGACAGACATAGGCTGCCGCGCCGACAAGGCCAGCGGTGACCAGTGGATTGTCACTTGCCGCCCGCGAGCTCACTGGCCGTCTCACAGCATCCTGTCATCTGTCCCGAAGACAGCGAGTTCATCCGTTGTCACCCGGTTGGCAACGATGAAGGAGCGGTTGCCTACTTTCCAGAGCCCGACGCCCTTCGGAAGGTTCTCGACATGCTCGCACTCCGCTTCGGTCAGGCCGAGCGCTTCCTTGGTCAGGCGCATCGCGTCGTGCTTCTGCCGATAGATGACCCTGGTGTCAGCCTCAGTAAGCAGGCCCAGGGCTTTCTGTCTGTGTCCACTCGTGCTGTCACCGATCTCGTTGAGGTCGGCGACCTTGTGCATGATGAGCAGGTTTGCGATCCCGTAGGTTCTGGCGAGCCGCCACTGTTCGCTCATCTTTGCCAACATGTAGGGATCTGCGAGCATCCGCCACCCCTCGTCGTACACGACGAGCCGCTTCCCGCCGTCGGGGTTGGTGATGGCGGCTTCCAACCACGTGGCACCGCAGGCCGCGGCCAACGAAAGGGCTTGCTCAGACGCTCCGATCAGTGCTGAGGTATCCATCACCATCATGGGTGCGTCAGCGTCGAAGGCCACCGTGGATGGCGCATCGAACATCCCTTCGAGGTCACCTGACACGGTACGTCGCAGGGAATGGCTGACGGCGGTTGCTCCGTCTGAGCCGACCAGGGCGGTCATCTCCTTCGACGGCTTGAGGAGGTGGTCCAGCACCATGGGCAGGGTTGGGTTTGAGTTCTCAGCCATGGTTTCCATGAGGGCGATGTCCAAGGCTGTGTGCTCCACGGGGCGAAGGGGCGTGCCCTGCCGCATGAGCGAGACCAAGGCCCCAAGGAGATACCGACGGCGTTGCCTCACCACCGCTTGCCACTGAGCTTCGCTAAGGGCAGTGGAGCGGGGACCGGCGTCGAGGGGATTTACCCTCGCAGGGCGGCCCGGGCCAACGGAAATGACCTTGCCGCCAACAGCCTTCGCTACAGCAACCCACTCGCCCTTTGGATCGGACGCGACGGCTGCCTTACGCCCTAGTGTGATTGACCGGGTCACCAACGACTTGCCGCACATCGATTTGCCGGTGCCGACCGTCCCGATCACAACAATGGAAGGCCCGCTGATGATTCCCTTGTCGTACAGTATCCAGGGATCGTAGGAGAAGGCCCCGGACCCGAAAACGTCGGTGCCGATGTAGGTTCCCTCGTGTCCCAGCCCCGATTCCGTAAGGAACGGGTAAGCGGCGGCAAACGTCATGGTCGATGCGCGGTGGGGCGCCGGGCGCAACCGATGAGGACCTCGCAGGGAGTTCGGCTCGTTGCTCCCCCAGTCACCCGCGAGGCGAAATCCCTGGGAATCGCGCTGCTTATCCCCTACTGTGGCACTCGCCCACCCTGCAGCGAATGCTGCGGGTCTGCGTCGTGTTTTCCTTTCCGTCCGCTTCTTTCCCAACGGTAGATACTCGAAGCTTTTCACTGCTTGTTTCAACGCAGTCCCCTTCCAAGCGGCAGGCCACCGGCGACAAACGCGGCCCATTGCTGTCCGTAGAGAAGCCGCAGCTCAACAAATGCTCCTGCGGCAGCGGACTCAAGTTCCTGGCGATGCCGTGCCAGGTCCACCAGCGAGGTCGCCGTGACGGTGATGTAGGCCGCCGGGCGGACGTCACCATGGCCGGCGACAATCTCTTCCTCCCTCTGAATCACTTCTTCTTCCTCGGCCTTTTGCTCACGGGTAAGTGGCCTGTCGAAGCGGGCGTTGATGCGGCGGCGGGTTTCGTGCGCTTCCTGCGCGGAGCGGATGTCGCGGAGGGCTTCAGTGGTGGGCACTGCCCGTATGACTTCCGTGAACGTGTGGCGGAATTCGCCCACATAGATCAGCGGATGCAGGAAGCCCGGAAAGACTTTCTGGCGCGGCCATTCAGCGATCCAGAAGGTCTGGTGGAACCCGGTGTCGGTCCGCAGGTAGTTCCAGTGTTCCTCAACGGCCATCGGGCCCTGGCGGTGGAGGGAATCCATCTCCTTACTTGTCGGCTCGTCCGAGGGCGGGGCTGCCGCCACCGGCGCTTTGGGGGCGGGCAGAGCAGCGGGATCTAAGGCCCCACGGATGATGCTTAGCAGTCCGGGTTCACGAACCCACTCTTCTACCTTCACGCTGTGGGTACCGAGCGACGTTTTCATCGCCTCGACTTCCAGCCGCAGGACGTGTTCCAGGCCGACCAGTCCTCCACCCGACTCCCTGATCCGTCGTCGAGCCTTGCTCGTGTCCAGGACAACCGCCACGAGGAGTTCGTGGCTCATGGTTGATCCGGCTGCGCCGAGCAAGTCCTCATACGCGCGTTGTCCCCACGCAGCCTTATCGCCAGCCTGTGCCGGCATGGCGTTGTCTTTGTAAAATTCCCAGAGCGCCGACGACGGGTAGGGCACTGTGTAATCCTGGACCGCGATCCTGGCCACGCCTGGCCGTTGGGCCATGCCGGCTTGCACACGTGACCAGGCTTGGACAGCCCAGGCTTTGTCGTCTGCGTCCAAGAGTGCAAAAGACCTCGTGCTGCAGCGCAACACCGCGATCGCCTCCCGGCCGTGGCGGTCGACCATGAAGCATTCGCCGCTGGCCGTTGTTCGGATCTCGAGATTGCCTAAACCACCCGGGAGGGCGAGCCGACCAGCCAGTTGCGGAGCCGCGGGCTTTGCAAGGAAACGCGTTTGTCCTGCCACTGCCCGGTAGAAGAAAACGGCGAGCTGTTTGGCCCATACCGGATAAGGGATGCGGGAATACTGCAGGAGCCCGAGCAGCATAAGCCCAAGCCATAGGGGGCCGGAGGAGAACAAACCCACTGGTCCGCTGCTCGCGGAAGCTACGATGGCAACAGTCCCTCCCCCTGCGACGATCAGCAACTGATACCACTTGAGACCGAGCAAGAACCCTCGGCGCTCATATCTCGGGAATTTGACGGCCTCAAGGGCACGCGCATCTTCAGACATGTGGGTTTCCTCCGTTCGGAGGGTTGATTCTTGGTGGTTGGGGTTTCGGAAGCCGCACCGGAGAAGGTGCCGGTGGGCTTGCTTTGGGATGCGCTCGCGGTTCGGCATCTCCGAGTGGAGGCTGCCCCGTAGGTGCCGGGGCATTGCCACTTTGTTCATGGGGATCTATGCGCACTAAGCCCTGCTGAGACCCTGGTACGTGCGGGGTCTTCGGATCTCCTGACGAGGGCTCGGTCCTCAAGGCCGGCTGGCCGCCGTCACCGTGGGGCGACGGCATCCCGGACCGTACAGCGGGTGCCAACACTTGTGTCGGGAAGAGGCTGCGGCTTGAGCTGATTGGCCGGGTCATGGCGGATCGATTTACTAGGCCCCCAAGCGTCAGGCGACCACCTGTCTGCCGACTGATCTGGCGAGCCGCCACACTGCTGCTCCGGGAGAGGACGTGGCCGCCACCGGCTGTTTGGGCTGCCGCCGCGAGTTCCCCGCCTGCAAAGCTAACCAAGCGCAGGGCCATCAAAGGTGCGCCGCAGGCAAGCGCCATGCCCACCGTGCCAGCTGCCAGTCCGGCAAAGGACTTGGACTCTGCAAAGAGCTTCACTGCAACGGCCAAGACCGTTCCGGCTAAGGGTTTCGCCAACACCAGGGCAATGACCACCTCGCACCAGCGGCGTGCCCAGGACTTTGTCTTGTCCCAGGGCAGAAGCATCAGGGCCACCGGCGCGACGGACGCCAAGACGACGAGTGCAAAGGAGCGGAAGATCATCGAGCACATCAAGATGAAGGCAAGGATCCACACGACAATAACTGCCATGACTGTAACCACGACGGCACCGGCTGGGCCCCCTGTCGTCCCAGGTGCCAGCGAGACCAAGTTCCATTCACGACCACTTCCTTCTGGTGCCCGTTCAAATCCGAAAAGCCTCATGAACACGAGGTATGGGTCAGAACCAATCGATTCGAGCAGCGCAGCTGAGGCTAAGTCACTCACCCGCGTCAGCTGCCGGACGAGATACACGGCCGCCCCGACCAGAGGAATGGCGGCAGCGCCACCAAGCATCGCGCGGCCGATGCGTCTCGGCTGCTGGCTAACCAGACCCGACAGGACCTGGAGGATCATCACGACGACGAGCGGCGTCATCATGACGACGACCCACCAGCTCGTCAGCCCCTCTATGGAGAGCCACTGGGAGTCGTCGACGTCCGAGACAGAGAAGGCGCCGGTAATGAAGGCCCAAAGCCAGGACGCCATGTTCTGGAGGATGTTTGCGAAGAGAGACGTGACTGTGCCCATGGCGTTGTCGTTCGCCTGTGAGACCAAACCGCAGCCGGGCGGCCACCATCCATTGAGGTCGCAATCAACAGGCA
>JBKJVX010000248.1:0-60261 GCA_046717065.1 Arthrobacter sp.
AAACTGGTCAACGGCGAAATCACCGAGGGCATTGTCCGCTCAACCGTGGTGCTGGACTCCGAAGGCAAAGTCACGCTGGCCCAGTACCAGGTCAAGGCCGACGGCCACGTGGCAACGCTGAAGGAAGCCCTGGGAATCTAGCCTCCCCGGACGCTCTCGCACTTAACGCGCATTCTTCAGGGACGCTCTCGCACTTAACGCGCGTTTTCCCGGGACGCTCTCGCACCTACTGCGGGAGCGTCCCGGCGTTAAGGGCACAATCGCGGCGGCAAGTCATGCTGCTACCTTGGCGACCTACGCGTCCGTGTCCGCCGTGACCTTCGCCTCTGCGGCCGCCTGCTGATATTCGGTCGACACCCGCCGGTACACGGGGGTCAGGAAGGCCAGCAGCGCGGCGATGACCATAATGATCCCTGCGATCAGGAACACCAGCGCAATACCGCGGGAGGTGCCTTCGCCCAGCAGCGGGGCCAGCTGGGCCGCGCCGTCGGCCGACCGTGCGTAGGGAATGATCCAGAACTGGGCGATCGGCGCAATAAGGAAGGACGTGATGGGCGCCGCCGCAGACTCAAACGCCATGGCGAAACCGAACACCCGGCCCTGCCGTGGCAGCGGAACCACCTGCTGGATCACCGTCTGCTCGGCGGCCTCCACAACGGGCACCAGCGTCAGGTACAGCCAGATCCCGACGACGTACAGCCATGCCCACTCCCGGAGGGTGAACACCGCGCCGAGGACCCCCATGGCCATCACCGCAAGGAGCAGGGTGTGCAGCGGGTTGGCCCCGAGGCCGAACTTGCTGATCAGCGCCCCGCCGATCAGGAATCCGCTGGAGCCTACAGCCAGAAAAATGCCCCAGAGTTCCACTGGGAACATCTCCAGGCCGTAGGGGTCCATCAGCGCCATGTAGACCCCGCCTATGAAGTTGTTGAACGTGGAGAACAGGATCAGTGCAAACAGGCCGGAAATGGCCAGCACAGCGGCGTAGGAGCCGCGAAGGTCGAACCCGCCGTGCGCATCGGTGGCCGCGACCTGCGTTTCCTCAGGCATGCGGAGGGTGAGCAGGTGTGCGAAGGCCAGCGCCGTAAGCACCAGGGAGACGACGATGGTCCACCCCATACCCAGCAGCCCCACGGACAGCCCGGACAGCACGGAAGTGATGAGGAACATCAGCCCCTGCACCATCCCCACCAGGCCGTTGGCGTTGGCCCGCCGGTCCGGCTCGATCAGGATGGTGACCGTGGTGGACAGTGCGATGTTCCGCAGGTTCTCCACCACCGCGCCGATCAGGATGACCACTGTGAAGATCCAGAACCAGGGCTGCCCCAGGTCCAGCAGCGACGACGCGGGCGTCAGGAGGAACATCACTCCGGACAGGACGAACATCACCAGGGTGAAGGCGGCGGCGAAGCGCATCACGGCCAGCTTGCGATAGCGGTCCACGAAGGTGCCGAAGCTGATGCTGGAAAGGGCAATCAGCAGCATGTATGCGCCGCCCACCACCCCGGTGGCGATCACGTTGCGCGTTTCCAGGTACACCCAGAACGTCAGCGCAAACCAGAGGTAACTGGTGGTGATGTTGGCCAGGGCCGTGTTCACCAGGATCCCGGTGAAGGTGCGGGACCTTTCTGCCGGGCTGCGCACGGAGGTGTGCACGGCCTCCGGGTCCGCCAAGTGCGGGGCTTCCCCGTCCTCACCAGGAGTGGAGGCGAGGGCCACGTCCTCGCCAAGCCCTGTCCCGCCGTCGGAAGCCGCAGCAGCCCTGCCCCGGGCCGGTTCCTGCTCGGTCATGCGTCCCAGTGTAGTGAGGACTGACCGGAGCCGACAGGGTGGAAACTAAGCTCATTAGGGAGGGCATTCAGCTCCACGGGCCACGAAAGGAGGAGCGATGGCGGACGATTCGATGGAAGAAGCATTCTCCACAGTGGGTGCAGAGCATTCCTCGTCCGAGATTGACCACCGCCTGGCGCTGCTGTTGACCCGGCTGTTCGCGGCCGATGACGCCACCATCGAGCTCACCGTTGTAGTTGACGGCACCGTCATCTCCGGGTCAGTTGTGTCGGAGCAGGCCTGGGTGCAGCGGCAGAATGACCAAATCCGCATCTGCGGCCCTGCTCTCGCGGACGCCTTCGAGGCCCTGGAGCCGACAGTGGGGTTGACGAGGCAGAGGCTGGACCGGTACATCCACTTCCTTGAGCCGGCACTGCTTTCAGGGGGAGTCCACGTGCGTATGCCAGCCACCAGGGTTGACCTCCGCAAAGTCGCGGCGTGGAGCATCGGACGTGTTGCTGTGGACTAAGAGCCCCCGTTGCCCCTTCCGGGGTCCGGTGACAGGATGGCCGCATGGCGATCGAGGTCCGTCCCGCCACCGAGTTCGAGGACGTCAGGACGATGGTGGGGCCCAGGCGGCCCGACGCCAACGTGTGCTGGTGCCTGAGCTACCGAATCCCGTCCAAACAGAACCAGGCCTTGCGCGGGACGGAGCGCGGGGACCTGATGAAAGAGCTGGTGGCCCAGGATCCCCCGCCGGGTGTCTTGGCGTACGACGGCGGCGAGGTAGTTGGGTGGGCAGCGGTCCACCCCCGTGCCGACACCAGTTTCGCCGGCAACCGGAAGATCCCGCGGGTGGACGATCAGGCGGTGTGGTCGGTGTGGTGCATCCGGGTAAGGCCAGGCCATCGGGGCGAGGGCATTTCCCACCACCTGCTGAAGGGTGCCGTGGAACTGGCACGGGCCCATGGGGCAGCAGCCGTGGAGGGTTACCCAGTGGATAACGGCGGGCGGAAAGTCGACCTCACCATGGCCTACGTGGGCACCCGAAAGCTTTTCGAGGACGCCGGCTTCACCAAGGCCGCGGACACGGAATCAATCCTCAACGGCTTCCCACGGGTCCTGATGCGCCTAAACCTGGCAGGCTGATGATCCTGGATCAGCGTGTCAGGGTTTTTTCCACCATTTGCCGGGCCAGTCCTCGTCGATTGCCCACAATGCCAGAAGTAGAGCGTCGACTGTCATGAGTCCCGCAATGAGGTACGCCCAACCTGTCCACCAACCCATAACAATCTCCTGACCCGGTAACCCCCAGCCACTAGATTGCTCCTAAGTGTGGCACCTAAGCCGCCGCTGCGGAACGCCCCAAATCCACACTCTTGAAAAGTGCTTCCAACCTGTTGTGCGCCTCCGTTTCCAGCTTGAGGCGGCGCGTCAGCTTCTCCACCTGCACGGACATCTCTGCGCCGACCGGAAGCCGGTCGCCCGGCCAGCTGGATGCCTCCCGCGATTCGGCCAGCGCCTGGGCCAGAGCATTGGCGGCGGCACGCACTTTCCGTGAGTGGAAGTAGACACGCAGCAGCGCCCTGCCCTTGTCCAAAGCTGCCTGCAACAGGTCGCCGGGCACCGATTCCGCTCCTGATGCCAGGGAGTTCGGTTCTGAACCAGCCGGCACTGCACGGGCCGGTTCTGCAACAGCGGCGGCGCCCGCCGTCGTCTGGTTTTTCTTGTTGATGTGTCCCATGGCTGCTCCGCCTTCCTCCAGCCGTGCAGCCTCCGGACGGATCGTCTTTGACCCTCGTACTCGAAGAAGCTGCTCCCTGCCTTCGAGTGTCCCGGGCCTTCCTCAACGTGCGGGCAAGCGGGTCCCAAGATTGACGCAAGATCTCCCCGGCCGGCCTGCTTCGCGCCGCCGCCGCCGCCGTCGTGAGCAAGGAAACAACCGCGAATCCCATCCCTGTGAAGCGCTGCGACACCGCCGCTAGCGGTTTGTAGGGTAGAAGTAGAGTTATGGTCTCTCCATCCGAAATCCGTCGTGCCGTTGTTATTGAGGACGACCCGGACATTCGCGGCCTGCTGGTCCGTGTCCTGGTTAAGCAGGGCTTCGACGTCACCGAGGCCGACGCCGGCCTGCCCGGCGTGGAGGAAGTCCGCCGCCGCAAGCCCGATCTGATCACTCTGGACCTGAACCTGCCGGACCTCGACGGCCTGGAAGTCTGCAAGATGCTCCGCGAATTCTCGGATGCCTTCATTGTGATGCTCACGGCCCGCGCCGACGAACTGGACAAGCTGACCGGCCTGGACAACGGAGCCGATGAATACATCAGCAAGCCGTTCAGCCCCCGGGAACTGCAGTCCAGGATCAACGCGCTCTTCCGCCGCAAGCCTTCCGCCGCCGCGGACTCCGCCGAGCGCAATGACCTGGAGCGCGCCACGGAGGTCCAGCAAAGCCTCCTCCCCAAGGAGGACATCCGCGTGGAGGGCTACGACGTGGCCGGCATGTTCCGCCCGTCCCGCAGCGTGGGCGGCGACTTCTATGACTGGTACCAGACGCAGGACGGGCTCCACCTGACCTTCGCCGACGCCATGGGCAAGGGCATAGGAGCCGCGCTCATCGCAGCAACAGTGCGCGCCGTCATGCGCTCCACCGGTCACCGGCAGGACCTGGACGGGGCATTTGCCACCGCCAGCAAGGCCATCGCCACGGACCTGGACTCCTCCAACTCCTTTGCCACCTTGTTCCACGCGCGGCTGGACGCGGCGTCCGGAACGGTCAGCTATGTCGACGCCGGGCACGGGCTTGCGCTGCACGTTCGGTCCGGCGGCACGGCCCACCGGCTCCCTTCCGGCGGCCCGCCGGTCGGCGCCTGGGAAGGGACTTCCTGGCCGCAGTCATCACTGGAGCTCGCCCCGGGAGATTCGCTGGTGGTGGTCAGTGACGGCGTGCTGGACGTCTTCGGCTCCGTGGAGGACTTCACCGAAGCCGTCGGCCGCGCCGCCCAAAGTGGGGATTCGGCGCAGGGAGCCAGCGCCGCGATCCTGGCACTCGCCCCGGCCGAGACAGCGGAGGACGACGTCACGGTGGTTGTGGTCCGCCGGCTACCGGAAGATGCAACCGCGTGACACGCTTCTGGACCCGCCTGGTGGTGGTCCTGACGGTCATCACCGGCATTAACTACATCGCCTGGCGTTGGGCGGCGTCCCTCAACTGGGATGCCTGGTGGATCGCCGTGCCGCTGGTGGTCGCCGAAACCTACAGCCTGATCGACGTCATGCTGTTCGGCATGACCGTCTGGAATCTGAAAATCCGCAAGGGCGCGCCACCGCCCCCGCATGATGCCACCGTGGACGTCTTCATCACCACCTACAACGAAGACCTGGACATGGTGATGACCACAGCACTGGCCGCCCAGAAGATCCGGCATCCGCACAGCACCTGGATCCTCGACGACGGCGCACGGCCCGAGCTGCAGGACCTCGCCGAACGGCACGGCCTGGGCTATGTCACCCGCAGCGAGGACTGGACCTCTAACGTCCCCCGGCACGCGAAGGCCGGCAACCTGAACAACGCCCTGATGCAAACCCACGGCGAGTTCCTCCTGATCCTGGACGCGGACCAGATCCCCGAGCCGGACATCCTCGAAAAAACTTTGGGGTACTTCAACAACCGCCGGGTGGCGCTGGTCCAGACACCGCAGTACTTCAGCAACGTGCCCGCAGACGATCCTCTGGGCAGCCAGGCACCTCTTTTCTACGGCCCCATCCAGCAGGGCAAGGACGGCTGGAACGCTGCCTTCTTCTGCGGCTCCAACGCCATCCTGCGCCGCGAGGCCTTGATGCAGCTGGGCTTGGTGGGCTACGTGAAGGAAACCGAGAAGAGCATCCGCCGCGCGCTGGCCGCCTCCCGTTCCGCCATCAAGCAGGCCCGGAAGTCTGCGGACGTGGAGACGCCGCTGGTGGTCCAGGTGCTCGACGAGGTGGAGGCAGCCACGCGGGAGGCGCAGCACGAACTGGCCGCCGGCCAGCCGCTCAGCGAAATCACGTACCGCGTCCGGCGCCGTGTGGATGAAGCCGTGCAGACTCTGGTGATGGCCGACGTCGAAGCCCTCCAGGCAGACCTCGAAGAAATCGCCGCCATGGAACTGGCCCATGTGGGCGAATCCGGCGTTCCCGTGGTGGCAGACGATGCGGTGCAGCGAATGTCCGCCCGCGACTGGTCACCACTCGGAGCACTGGAATCCGTGCAGGCCGTCCTGGACGCGCTCTCAGTGGAACGCAACGACGAAGCCCAGCCGGTTATGCCGCTGGCCACCATCTCCGTCACCGAGGACATGGCCACCGCCATGCGTATGCACGCCATGGGCTGGGAGAGCGTCTACCACCACGAGATCCTGGCATACGGCCTGGCACCGGAGGACCTCAAGACCATGCTCACCCAGCGCCTCCGCTGGGCGCAGGGCACCATCCAGGTGCTGCTCCGCGAAAATCCGCTCGTCCAGAAGGGCCTGAAGCTGGGCCAGCGGCTGATGTACTTCGCCACCATGTGGACCTACCTCAGCGGCTATGCGGCGGTCATCTACTTCGCCGCCCCCATCATCTACCTGCTGCTGGGCATCCTGCCGGTCACGAGCCTGAGCTGGGACTTCTTCATCCGGTTCATTCCGTTCATGGTGGCCAACCAGCTGTTGTTCGCCGTCGCCGGCCGGGGTATTCCCACCTGGCGCGGCCAGCAATACAGCCTGGCCCTGTTTCCCACCTGGATCAAGGCGTGCTCGACGGCGGCCCGCAACGTCTGGTTCGGCCGTCCCCTTGGGTTTGCCGTCACCCCCAAGGCCCGCCAGAGCGGAGGACCCGGCTGGAGCCTGATCCGGCCGCAGATCGTGGTGTCCGTGCTGCTGGCCGTGGCCGCCGTCGTCGGAATCATTCGGCTGGCCAACGGCCTTGCCGAACCGCTGGGCACCCTGGTGAACGTCGCCTGGGTCATATTCGACCTGGTGGTCATGAGCATCCTGGTCCGCGCAGTGCTGTACAAGGGTTATGAACCGGCCGCAGAGCCGGCAGTTACAGATACAGAGAGGAATGCCGATGGAGTTTAGCTATGAGGTCAAGGACTCGTATGCGGAGGTCAAGGCGGAGGGGCGGCTGAACATGGTCTCTGCGCCCAAGCTCCGCGAGTTTGTTACCGGCGTCATCGCCAACGGATCCAACCGCATTGTGGTGAACCTGGAGAATACGGCGTTTATGGACTCCTCCGGCCTGGGAGCGCTCATCGGCTGCCTCAAGGCGGCGCGGCAGGCGGGTGGGGACCTCCGTATCGCAGCGGTCCAGCCGCAGGTGAAAATGGTCCTGCAGCTGACCAGCATGGACAAGGTCCTCACGGCCTACGGCTCAGCCGAAGAGGCGTTCAGCAATGACTGAGGTCCTGGCATCCCGCAGCTTCCGTGGACTGGCCGCCGATGACGCCATAGAGTCCGTCCACAACCATCTCGACAGCCTGTGGCTTGACGTCCCCAACGTGCAGGACATGGACCAGATGACGTTCACGACGGCGGTCATCGAGTCGGCGTCCAACATCGTCCAGCATGCGGAGCCGGCCGGGCAGGAGCCCGTGGAGCTGGGCGTGGACATCGAAGTGCGGCCCACGCTGCTGCAGGCGCGGGTCAGCGCTTTTCACGCCAAGCCCCCGTTCGGGCCCATGGAACCTGCAACGCCGGGCGAGGATGCCGAGTCCGGCCGAGGGCTGGCGCTGATCCAGGCACTGGTCACCACTGTCACTTTCGAGCGGCAGGACGGCACCAACACCTGGGTCCTGTCCCGGACCTCGCAGCACGACTAGAACCCCCAGCGAGTTTTTGTCCAGATAAGCAGGCCGCCGCCCGGAACCCTGCATATCTGGACAAAAACTCCTGGTGGGGCGGTGGCGCTAGTTCGGGAATGTCACCGAGACAGTGGCCCCGCCGCCTGGAGTGTCGCTGATGGTGAGCTCTCCACCGTGCGCCTGCGCGATCCGGCGGCACGTGGCCAGGCCCAGCCCTGTCCCGGGACCGTCGCCGGGCCGGTTCAGCCGCACCAAAGGCTCTACGGCCCGGGGGCGGTCGGCGGGGAGGATGCCCTTGCCGTTGTCGGCGACGTGGACGGTGAGTCCGCGGGGGCAGCTGGTGGCGGTCACGGCCACCCGAAGGTCCTGCTGGGGGTCCCGGTAGTTGAGGGAGTTGGCGAGCAGGTTCTGCACCATGGTGCGCAGCTGCGACCGGTCCGCATACAGCTGGGCATCCTCGCACAGGATGCCGCTGCCCAGGCCGAGGCTCACACCAAGGTCCTGGGCCGCCTCCGCCGTCACAGCCAGCAGTGACACCCGTTCGCGGTTCAGCTGCCCGTTTGCCCGGGAGTAGTCCAGCACATCCTGCAGGGTGCCCAGCATTCGCTGCCCGCCGCTGCCGATGAGCTGCAGGTACTCCTTAACCGGATGGTCCTGGGGTATCTCGGGATCATCCTCGGCCAGCTCCACATAACCAAGAATGGTGGTAAGCGGAGCACGGAGGTCGTGGCTGACGCGGCCGGCAAACTCGGCCAGCATCGCATTGCTGCGCTCCAGCTCGGCCAGGGCCTCATTGAGCTGCAGGGTGCGGTGCTGCAGTTCGAGAAGCTCCACTACCTGCTGCGCCAGCACCTCCAGCACATCTATCTGCGCGCGCCTGGGAAGTTCGGCGCCCTCGGAGAACACGCACAGCGAGCCCAGCACCAGCCCGCTGGCGGTCCTAAGCGGCACGGAGGCATAGAAGCGGACGTCGGCGATCTCCCCTGTCACGAACGGGTTTGCGGCAAACCGGGGGTCCTGCGAGGCGTCCCGCACCACTGTGGTTCCTGGTTCAAGGAATACGCTGGCGCACATGGAGTCCTCGCGGGAGCAAATGCCGGCATCGATCCCGGAGGCGGCGATCTGCAGCTGATGGCCGGACGTGATGATGTTGACCACGCTGTAGGGCACCCCGCAGAGCGAGGCGGCCAGGCGCACCAGGTTGTTGAGGGCAGCACGGGCCTGTTCATCAACCAGTTCCGGAATCTGTCCGGAAGCCTCAGGGAGCAGTCCATAATCCCGCAGGTCAAGGTCCCGCGGATCCTGATCGGTCAGCATTTGCATAGCTGTCGCGTGCATAGTCTTTTGTGCCCCCAGCATTATCGTCGAGCCCAAAGCTCTCCCGCGATGATACCGGCCCGGCCAGACGCCTGCGGTAATCTCTTGACACCACTCCGACGCTCAACTTCAATATTACGTATGCTGAAATAACAGTTCCATGATGCGGAAGCCCTAAGCTGGCGTTGCTGATGCTTGGGTGCCGATGTCCGGCCTCCGCATAGCCGTCACCATGGATGCCAGCATTTGTCACCGAGGAACCAGCCAGCATGAAGCTTGCCGAATTCAATACCGCGGACCCTGCAAGGGCTGCGGAAACCCTCAGGCCCTGCATCGACGTCCAGCGCTGGGTGGACACCGTTGCCGCCGCCCGGCCTTTCCCCACCAAGGAAGCCCTGCTGGCTTTCGCTGCCGTTGCCGCCAACCCCTTCACATCCGAAGAGGTTGAGTCCGCCATGGCGCATCACCCGCGGATCGGCGAACGGCCGACGGCGGCCACCACCGAAGCGTCCATGTCCCGTTCCGAGCAGGCAGGGGTAAATCCGGCGGACACCGCGCTGGCAGAGGCTTTGGCACAGGGAAACAGGGACTACGAGGAAAAGTTTGGCCGCGTCTTCCTGATCCGCGCCGCAGGCCGCACGGCCCCGGAAATCCTGCAGTCCCTGAAGGAGCGGCTGGAAAACTCCCCAGCTGAAGAAGACACCATCGTGGCCCAGCAGCTGCGCGAGATCGCCGTACTGCGGCTTGAAGGATTGATTACTGAATGAGCGTCTCCCACGTCACCACCCATATCCTCGACACAGGCGCCGGACGCCCGGCGGCAGGGGTCGCCGTCGTGCTGTACAAGAACGACGGCGGCAGCTGGCAGGAACTGGCCGGCTCCACCACCGACGCCGATGGCCGCGCGAAGGACCTGGGCCCGGAGCAGCTGGAACCCGGGCACTACAAGCTCAACTTTGCCACCGGGAGCTACTACGCTGGCCTGCAGACCGCCACGTTCTTCCCGGAGGTTGACCTGGTGTTCGAAGTCACGGGCCCCGAGCATTACCACGTCCCCCTCCTGCTCAGCCCGTTCGCATTCTCCACCTACCGCGGCAGCTGACCCACCCCGTTGCCCTATCACTTATGGTCCCCATTCCGGGGTTTTGGCAACCGTAAGTGATAGGTCAACGGCGGAAATGTAGGCTTGATGCATGCCTTCTGAACAACCCTCCGCCGAGCGCCGCAAAATCACCGTCCGCCGTGCGCCCAAGTACGTCCCGTTCCTGATTCTGGGCGCACTGGTGGGTGTCGCCGCTGCGGCAGTGGTGGCCTACGGCCTGCCGGAAACGCCCAGCTTCGACGCCGGCTCCGTCTTCGGATTCTTCCTGGTGCTGTTCGCCGCCGGCGGCGCGGTCCTGGGTGCCGTAGTGGCGCTCATCCTGGACCGGCGCAGCGTCAAGCGGCAGCAGCGGGCCGTCGTGGAGTCCGTCCCGGACTCTGAACCGGATACGGGTTCCCAGCCCTAGCGCCGGTCATAAACGGGCGGCCGGAAAAGTCTTACCCCATGTCGTGAGATAATCGACCAGTGGCACGCGGCGATGGAAAACTTTCCCATGATCTTCTCCCTGGCGAAAAAGGCCCGCAGGACGCCTGTGGCGTTTTCGGAGTCTGGGCACCAGGTGAAGAAGTAGCAAAACTAACCTATTACGGGCTGTATGCACTACAGCACCGCGGTCAGGAGTCCGCTGGTATAGCCACCAGCGACGGCAACCGGATCAACGTCTACAAGGACATGGGACTCGTTTCCCAGGTCTTTGACGAGACCACCCTGAACACCCTCACCGGGCACCTTGCTGTGGGCCACTGCCGCTACTCCACCACCGGAGCCAGCCATTGGGCCAACGCCCAGCCCACCCTCGGCGCCACCAGCACCGGGACAGTGGCCCTGGCGCACAACGGCAACCTCACCAACACTGCCGAGCTCAACGCCATGATCCAGGAACGCAACGGCGGCCAGCTCACTGGCGAGATGAAGCAGGGCAACACCTCGGACACCGCCCTGGTCACCGCCCTCCTGGAGGGCGAGCCGGGCAAGACCCTCGAAGAGACTGCCATCGAACTGCTGCCCAAGATCAAGGGCGGCTTCTGCTTTGTCTTTATGGACGAAGGCACCCTTTACGCAGCCCGCGATACCTTCGGCATCCGCCCGCTGGTCCTGGGCCGGCTGGAACGAGGCTGGGTAGTCGCGTCCGAGCAGTCCGCACTTGCCACCGTAGGCGCCAGCTTCATCCGCGAGATCGAGCCCGGCGAGTTCATCGCCATCGACGAGCAGGGCGTGCGTTCCCAGCGCTTTGCGGAGCCGACGCCGGCCGGTTGCGTTTTCGAGTACGTCTACCTTGCCCGTCCGGATGCCGCCATCGCAGGCCGCTCCGTGTACGAGTCCCGGGTGGAGATGGGCCGCCAGCTGGCCCGTGAAAACACGCAGGTAGCGGACATCGTTATTCCCGTTCCGGAATCCGGCACCCCTGCCGCTGTGGGCTACGCCGAGGAATCCGGCATCCCGTTCGCCCACGGGTTCGTCAAGAATTCCTATGTTGGCCGTACCTTCATCCAGCCTTCGCAGACGCTGCGCCAGCTGGGCATCCGGCTCAAGCTCAACGCCCTCGAATCCGTGATCCGCGGCAAGCGCGTGGTGGTGGTGGACGACTCGATCGTCCGCGGCAACACGCAGCGCGCCATCGTCCGGATGCTCCGCGAAGCCGGTGCCGCAGCAGTCCACGTCAAGATCTCCTCCCCGCCGGTGCAGTGGCCCTGCTTCTACGGCATCGACTTCGCCTCCCGCGCCGAGCTCATTGCGAACGGCGCAACCATCGAGGAGATTTCGCAGGCCATCGGTGCAGATTCGCTGGCCTACATCTCTGAGGACGGGATGATCGGCGCCACCCGGCAGCCCCGGGAGCGCCTCTGCACAGCGTGCTTTACGGGCAAGTACCCCATCGAGCTTCCGGGCTCGGACAAGCTGGGCAAGAACCTGCTGGAACGCACGGACCTTGGCGGCCTGAAGCCCTCGCCGTCTGCCCTTCCGGGCCAGACTGCCGCCCTTGCCGTGGACCCCCAGGTGGATCCGGCGGAAAAGTCCGGCGCCACCGGCTGCGATCCCGGACCGGACTCGGAGTTTGAGAACCTGCTGACCGAAGCCGACCTCGTGCCAGACGTACACGCCTCCGGCGCTGACAAGAAAGAGTCCGTATGACTTCCGCTGCCCCCGCCTCCGGCAACACCGCCGGGAACACTGCCGGCATCACCTACGCCTCCGCGGGGGTCGATGTTGAAGCCGGCGACCGCGCCGTCGAGCTTATGAAGGGTGCCATCAAGGCCACCCACAACTCCTCGGTGATCGGCGGGGTGGGCGGCTTCGCGGGCCTCTACGACGTTTCTAAGCTCCTCACCTACAAGAAGCCGCTGCTGGCAACGTCCACCGACGGCGTAGGCACCAAGGTCGCCATTGCCCAGGCCATGGACATCCACGACACCATCGGGTTCGACCTCGTGGGCATGGTGGTGGACGACATCGTCGTGGTAGGCGCAGAGCCCCTCTTCATGACGGATTACATCGCTTGCGGCAAGGTGGTGCCCGAGCGGATCGCCGACATTGTCCGGGGCATCGCAGCAGCGTGCTCCGTAGCCGGCACCGCGCTGGTGGGCGGCGAAACCGCCGAGCACCCCGGCCTGCTGGGCGAGCACGAGTACGACGTCGCCGGCGCAGCCACCGGCGTCATCGAGGCCGACCACCTCCTCGGCCCGGACCGCGTCCGCGCCGGCGACGTCGTGATCGGCATGGCATCCTCGGGCCTGCACTCCAACGGCTACTCCCTGGTGCGCCGCGTGATCAACCACGCCGGCTGGGCGCTGGACCGCCAGGTCTCCGAACTTGGCCGTACCCTCGGCGAGGAACTCCTGGAGCCCACCCGTGTCTACGCGGCCGACTGCCTGGATCTTGCCCGCACCTTCCCCGTCACCGGTGAATCTGCGGTCCACGGCTTCAGCCACGTGACCGGTGGCGGCCTGGCCGCCAACCTGGCCCGCGTGCTACCCCAGGGCCTTGTGGCCACCGTTGATCGCTCTACCTGGGAGCTGCCGGCCATCTTCAAGCTGGTGTCCGAACTGGGCAACGTGCCCCTGGCAGACCTGGAGCGCACCCTGAACCTTGGCGTGGGCATGGTGGCAATCGTCTCCGCCGACGTTGCTGACGCAGCGGTTTCCCGCCTGAACGACCGCGGCCTGCCGTCATGGATCATGGGCACCGTCACCAAGGACTCGGATTCAATCCTGAAGTCCGGCCCGGATTACGTGCAGGGCGCCAAAGGCGTGGACGGCGGCGCGGTCCGCCTGGTCAACGCCTACGCCTAGGATTGTGCGGAATGCCGGCGGGTGCCTTGAGCACCCGCCGGCTTTTTTGTGCCAGGACCCCAAAACCCGCCGTCACCTCCTGCAGAACATCAGGCAACCCTCCATCACCTTGGGAACAACCAGAGGTACAGGCCCCTGGCCATAGTTGCGTAATTGAGAACCGTTCTTGTTAGGATGAAGTCGTCCCCGAAGTCCTGCCACGAAACGACGTTCCGATGCCAGCGCCCGCCCTGTCCGTGAAGAACCTCGTGCTCTCGCGCGCCGGGCGCCCGTTGGTGCACCCCCTGACGTTCTCCATCCAGCGGGCTGAGAGCGTTGCACTTCTGGGAGCCTCAGGATCCGGGAAGTCGCTGACAGCATCCGCCCTCACGGGGACAGTGCCGGAAGGAATCACGGCGAGCGGGGAAATTTCGTTTGGGACTGCTTTCCGGCCAGGCGACTGCGGAAGCGCGGAGGGCAATGCCGGCGCAGCCTTGATCAGCCAAGATCCCCAGACCTCCCTCAATCCGCTGGTGCCGGTGGGCAAGCAGCTGATGATCCCGCTCCGCCGGGTAGGGTTCAGCCGCACTGAAGCCCGGCGCGAGGCGGCGCTCCTGCTGGCCCAGGCCGGGATCGAGGACCGTGCCGCGATCCTGCACCGCTACACCGGTGAGCTCTCCGGCGGGCAGCTGCAGAGAGTTTGCATCGCACTGGCCCTGGCGTGCGGCAGCCGTGTCCTGGTGGCAGACGAGCCCACTACCGCCCTGGATGCCGTCACCCGGCTAACGGTCCTTGCGGCTCTCCGCGATTGGGGTGCCGAAGGCCACGGCCTCCTCTTTATCACCCATGACCTGGCGGCTGCAGCCTCGCTGTGCACCCGCGCGCTGGTCATGAACGGCGGGAGGATTGTCGAAGAGGCACCGATGACTGAGCTGCTGAGGAACCCGCGGCACCCTTACACCAAGCGGCTGGTGCGGGCGGCTACGGCAACGCCCCCGCATGCAGGAACGGCTGTGGCAGCATGACCGGGGCCCTGAGCGCGGATGGCATCTCTTTCAGCTACCCAAAGCGCAGCCTCCGCAGCAGCCCTCCGGCGGACATCCTCCGCAACATCACCCTGAGCCTCACTCCTGGAGCCGGCATGGCGCTTGTGGGAAGCTCCGGCTCCGGAAAATCCACGTTGGTCCGGATCATGCTCGGCCTGGCAAAGCCATCCGACGGCACCGTCACGCTTGGCGGGTGTGCAGTAAGGCCCGGACCGGCCCGGAGCCTTCGCTGGTACCGCCGCTCAGTACAGTACGTCCCGCAGAATCCGGCCGCGAGCCTGGACCCGCGAATGACCGTATCGCAACTGCTGCAAGAACCTCTGCGGCAGTTGCGGGTGGAGGGCAACCACCGGGATTTGGCGGCGCAGGCGCTGGAACGCGTGAAATTGCCTGCCCGGGTGATGAACCGCCGGCCGGGCGAGCTGTCCGGCGGCCAGAACCAGAGGGTGGCCATCGCCCGCGCGCTGGCAGTGAAGCCGACGTACCTGCTGGCTGATGAACCCGTCAGCGGCCTGGACCTGCCCCTGCGGGATACGGTTCTTTCGCTGCTGGACAGGCTGGTGCACGAAGGCCTGGGCCTGCTCCTGGTCACCCATGACCTTGCTACCGCTGCCAGGATGTGCGGCACCACCGCTGTGCTTTCCGGAGGCAGCATCGTGGAACAGGCACCAACGGGCCAGGTACTGGAGAACCCCGCCAGCCCGGCCGCCGTCGCACTGGTGCAGGCGTCGCGGGGCCTGCAGCTCCCCGACCCACTCCAGGCGGTTGCCCTGTGACCACCCTCAACGCTCCAGGGCGCACAGCAACGAACCCGCGCCCGGCCCCGGCCCTCCTCCTCGCCAGCCAACTTGTTTTCAATATCGGTTTCTACGCCGTGGTGCCGTTCCTCGCACTGGTCATGACCCAGGACTTCGGCATGACTGCAACAGCGGTTGGCGTGGTTCTAGGCGCCCGCGTCTTCAGCCAGCAGGGTCTTTTCCTGGTGGGCGGGATCATCACGGACCGATTCGGGCCGCGGCGCGCCATGCTGATGGGCTGCATGGTCCGTATCTGTGGCTACCTCACCCTGGCGATTGCCGGCAGCTTTCCGCTGTTCCTCCTCGGCGCGGTCCTCACCGGTATGGGCGGCGCGTTGTTCTCACCTGCCCTGGAGTCCCTGGTTGGGCAGGCAGAAGAACGACGGCGGAACACCAGCGGGAAGGTGCCCGCACTTTTTGCGCTCCTCGCCATCTGCGGAGAGATCGGGGCTGTGGCCGGACCGCTGGCAGGCGCCCTGCTGCTGGGCATCTCCTTCAGCTGGGCAGCACTTGCCGGAGCGGTGGTCTTTGCCGCAATGACCGGGGTGTTGTGGCGCAGTGTGCCCGCCGGAGCCCCGAATCAGGTGCGCGATACTGCGCCTTCCTCCGCGCCGGCTTCCTCCGCTGCCCGGCGCGAGGGGATCGGGGTAATGCTCCGGGACAAGCGCTTTGTGGCCTTTGCCGCCCTCTACAGCGTGAACCTGCTCGCCTACAACCAGCTGTACTTCGGCCTTCCCATCGAATTGACCAGGGGCGGTGCGGGCCCCGCCGCGCTGGCCGGCTTGTTTGCCGTCGCCTCGGTCCTGACCATTGCGCTGCAGTGGCCCATCTCCCGGCTGACAACCCGGATCGGGCCGGGCCGGGCCCTGACGGTGGGTTTCCTCCTAAAGGGCCTGGCCTTCGCCATCATGGCCGTGCTCGCACAAGTTCCGGCCAGTGGCGCACTGCAGCTCCTGCCGCCGCTGCTGCTCGTAGTGGGGCTGTGCCTGGGGCACATGTGCATCGGGCCGGTGGCCATGCCGCTGGTCCTGGACTTTGCCCGCGGCCGACCGACGGGCATCTATTACGGGCTCCTCGCGAGCATGGGCGGCTGTGCGGTGCTGCTGGGCAACGTTGTCCTCGGACCGCTCTACTCAGGAGCCACCCAGGCGGGACCCGCCGCCGCCTGGCCCTGGGCCCTGATGGCGGCACTTACGGTGCTTCCCGCCGTCGGACTTTCACGGCTCCTGCCTGCCAAACGCTAAGCCGCCGCACGTAAACACCAAACGGACCCGGCTGTGCGCCGGCCATTCCCCTTCTCCATCGACCTCGGAAACAGGTAACCAACATGCCCAAAATGCAATCAAAAACAGGCGTTATTGCCATCTCGGCCCTTCTGCTCGGCGGCCTGACCGGCTGTTTCGCCGGCGGCGACACGGTAGCGGAAAGCGGTGACGCTGCCGGTCGGATCAAGCTCGCCATGCTCCAGCCGCCGCGGTCCGGGTTGTCACCGCTGAGCGACGACGCCTTCAAGCTCTCGCGGTGGCAGACCGCCGAGACCCTGGTGGTGCTGGACGATCTGGGCGAAGCGGAACCTGCGCTGGCCACCGAGTGGCTGCAGGTTGACCAGACCTCGTGGCGCTTCACCCTGCGGGACGGCGTCGAATTCCACGACGGTACGTCCCTGACGTCAGCGGAAGTTGTTGCCTCCCTCTCCGCCGCGGCCAAGGCAAGCCCCAAGCCGAGGATCCTGGACGGAGTGGAACTCACCGCCCAGCCTGATGGTTCGAGCGGTGTGATCGTCAGGACGGCGACGCCGGACCCCCTCCTCCCCCAGCGGCTGTCCAGTCCCCAGTTGGCCGTCTTTGCTGCCACCGCGTACAAGGAAGGCGGCGTCGTGGATCCGGTCAATGCCGGTACGGGGCCCTACCGCTTGGCTTCGGTGGAGGGCACCTCATCAGCACGGCTGGACCGCTTCGACGGATACTGGGGCGAGAAGGCGCAAGCCGACGGCGTCGACGTCCAGTTCGTGCCGGACGGAACCGCGCGGGCAGCTGCCCTCAGGACCGGTGACGCGGACATTGTGGAAGCCATCCCGGTGGGCCAGGTGGCACGGATCGACCCGGCACTGGTGCATGAGGTGCCGATGCCGCGGACCAATACTCTGTACCTCAACACGGCGTCGGGACCCTTCGCTGATCCCGCAGTCCGCGCCGCAGCCCGCGCGGCGATTGATGCCGGCACCATCGTGGACGGGGTCTATGAGGGGCGCGCAGACAAGGCCGCCGGACTGCTCGGCCCCGCCCTCCCGTGGGCGGCGGACGAGCGGAGCAGCGAAGGCTACGCCGCAAACCTCGCCACCCGGGTGGCCGCAACTGCCGTCAAGGGGGCTCCCATCCGGCTTGGAACCTTCACTGACCGCGCCGAGCTTCCGGAAGTTACGGTTCAACTGGAGCAGCAGCTGGAGGCCGCCGGCTTTACCGTGGAACAGGACGTCCGCGAGTACCAGCACATCGAGGCCGACGCACTGGCAGGAAAGTTTGATGCCTTCATCCTGTCCCGCGCCACCGTTTTGGACTCCGGCGACCCCGTCGCCTACCTCTACAGCGACTTCTCCTGCGCGGGCTCCTTCAACATCTCACAGTTCTGCGACCCAGGCGTAGACGACGCCCTCGCCAAAGCCGCAGGCATCCCCGCCGGCCCGGAACGCCGGGCTGCCATCGCCGCCGCCGAAAGCCTCATCCTGGCCCGGGATGCGGCCATCCCGCTGCTCCACGAACGCGTCATCCAGGGCGAATCCGGGCGGGTGCGGGACGTGATGCGGGATCCACGGGAGCGGGCGCTGATCACGGGCAAGACGGGGTTCACCAGCAGTACAGGGATCACCAGCACCCCAGGCGCCGCAGGGTGATGCCCACCGGTACGGCGCTCCTGAAAGTCACCGCCTCGCGGATCGTCGCCCTCGCGGGACTGGTGGTGCTGATCGGAGTGATGCCGTGGCTCTCAGGTCGCGGAGCTGAATACACCATCCTCCGCGCCAAGTACTCGGACCGGGAACCCACCCCCGAAGCCCTGGCTGCCATCCGGGCCGAACTCGGGCTTGAGCAGGGCCCCCTGGCCATGTTCGTGTCCTGGATTCAAGGCGTCTTCGCCGGAGACCTCGGCACCTCCTGGATCAACAGCACCCCCGTGGGTCCCGGCATCGGAGCCGCGCTGGGCGTTTCGGCGACCCTGATGGGTTTTGCCATAGCGGCAGCAGCGATCATAGTCATGCTGATCTGCGTGCCCGCAGTGGTGGACGGGCTTCGGCAGCGGCGAGGGCAGGCGTCCGGAGCCGTGCCGGCTGCCCTCACCTCCCTGCCGGAGTTCCTGCTTTCGGCCATGCTGCTGGTGGTGGGCGGCGTCTGGCTCCAGTGGTTTCCGCCGTTCGGCTGGAAAGGCCCGGAGCACGCCGTCCTGCCGGCCCTCGCCCTCGGCATCCCGGCCGGCGGCCTGATGGGATTGCTGCTGTCCGACGCCATCCGCGCCGCGTTCGGGGAAAAGTGGGTGGCCACGTGGCGGCTTGCCGGCGCAGGGCCTGCCCAGCTAACGGGGGCGGTACTGCGGCGTGCCCTGCCGGCAGTGCTGCCGCAGCTCGGGCTGGTCCTCGTCGGCCTGACCGGCGGAGCCGTCGCGGTGGAGAAGGTGTACGCCATTCCGGGGCTCGGCCGGGCGCTGCTGGGAGCGGCCAGCGCTCAGGACATTCCCACCCTTCAGGCCGGCATGCTGGCGCTGATGGGTCTGGCCCTACTGGTAGGAACGCTGACGACGGCGGCGCGGCACCTGCTGATCGGGCCTGCCGTCCGCTTCGGCACACTTCCGCTCGCGGAGCCCCCACGTCCAGCGGTCCACCGCCAGCTGGCCGTGCCGGCAGTTTCGGCTGCGGCCTTGCTGCTCATCATCGGCGCCGGACTGCTGCGTGACCCCTACACCTCGGCACACCCGAGGCTGGCAGCGCCCGCCTGGTCATTGCCCTTTGGGGCGGACGCCAGCGGCCGTGACCTCCTGGCCCGGGTGGGGCACGGCGCCGTGGGGACGCTCGGGACCGCGCTGGTAGTGGTACTCGTCTGCCTGGCCGTGGGAATCGCCGTCGGCCTTTTCCCGCTGGCTGCCACCGGGCCCCTCGAGGTGGCCAACGCCGCCCCGCCCATCCTCGCCGGACTGGTTGTCGCAGCCATGGCCGGCCCATCCGCGCAAGGGGCCGCCCTGGCTGTGGCAGCCGTGGGTTGGGCGCCCCTTGCCGCCCACACCGCCGCCCTGGCCCAGGAGGCCCGGGCACAACCGTATGTTCAGATCCTCCCGGTGCTGGGGGTAGGAAAGGCGCGCATCATGCTCCGCTACATCCTGCCGGCGGTGGCACGCCCGCTCCTGCGCCACGCGATGCTCCGCCTGCCGGGAGTCGCCCTGGCCCTCGCAGCACTCGGGTTCCTGGGGCTGGGCCCGCAACAGCCGTCGCCGGAGTGGGGACTGATCCTGGCCGAGGGCATCGGCTACGTGGAACGGGCACCGTGGGCGGTCCTGGCACCGGCATCAGCACTGGTGCTGGCGTCGGTGCTGGCCGTCAGCCTTGCGGGCGCAGGGAGCGGCTCCGGGGCGGAACGGCTCGGGAAGGTGGGAAACCCGGCCGCTGCCCGCCCCGCGACGGCACCGGAAACCGCGAAAATGGCCTAGCCCGGTCACCCGCCCGGGCGCCCCATCACCTCCTGCAACTTCAGCCAGGACACCCCATCACGTCCTGGGCCGGGTTCGACGGCGGTGCTGCCGCGGGCAGTCTCCGCGGGTCCGCAATGTGATGCAGAAGGTGATGGTGCGTTGTCGCGGAGCCCGTAACTCTGGCCACGGACAGCAAAAGCCCGCTGCCTGCACCGGTATTCCAGTGCAGGCAGCGGGCTCAATAACTGAGTCAGCACCGATGATCCACTGAATCAAAGGTGCCAAAAAGAAGCGCTGCACGAAAACCTGGAAACCGCAGAATTGCCTGCTGCATCCGTTCGTGCTGCGGCGTCACAGGGCTGTCCGGTTACGGCAACAGCACGTTGCGACAACTAGCCGATCCGACGGGTGTCTACCTCGTCGTCGTCTTCTTCCAAATCATCCGCGTACTTATCCACATAAGCCGAATAATCCGGTTCAACCGGCTCATTCGCGTAATGGCTCGTGGCACGACTGCCTGGGCCCGTCAGCTCACGCTGAAGTGCCGAGTAGTCAGTGTTCGGGGAGTAGTACTTGATATCCCGAGCCTGCTTGGTAGCTTTTGCCTTTTGACGGCCGCGCCCCATGGCGTGACCCCCTTTTGTACTTGGACCGGAGGTGGTCACCTTGGCGTAGGTGAGGCCCCGGAATGTTTGGTCAATTTGTCGTACACCTAGATTACATGCTTTCTGCGGGCCCTGCTTGCCAGCAGCAGCTCCTGGGGCCACGCCCGGTACCATCCCTGCCCTTCCAAGGCCGGAATGCGGCTTTTTTCTTCGGTAGAGTCGACTCAACAACTACTGACAATGGCCGGAATCCGGCTGCCCGTGCGGAGAAAACGCAGGAGGATGCACCCAGTGAACCACCGTGACGTTCCGCCCAAACCCGCGTCTCCGCCCACCGCTGGCCTGCCCACGGTACCCGCGGCAGAGTATGGAGTTCCAGCAGCCGAACCGCCAACAAGCAACAAGGACCAGGAGCGGGACCAGGGCGAGGCGTTCGAGCAGGACCATGCGGTTATCCCTGACGGACCCGAAGCCGGCCGCGGCAGCGTCAGCCAGCAGACCCTGTGGAAGGCGTTCTTCGTCGTCGTCCTCTTAGCCGTAATCGGCTCACTGGCCTGGCTTGGCATGTGGCTGAACACCAACGGTAACCAGGAGGCCTCCGCCGGCTCGGTTCCCGGGATCCTCGAAACCGCTGTCACGCCCCCGCCTACCCCACTGCCGCTCCCCCGCGAGGCGGAACCTGCCGTCTACGCCTTGGGCGACTGCTTCAAGGACTTCGACCCGGAGGCGCTCAAAACCACCGTCGTGCCGTGTGACACCGGCCATTCCGCACAGCTGGTTGCCGTGTTCCACTATCCGGAGGGTGAGTCCTACCCGGGCGCGGAAGCACTCAAGGCCAAAGCCCTGGAAGCATGCCAGGCGGCAAAGCTGGGCCCGGCCGCCAACCAGTACACGCTGACCTTCGAGCGCAGCTTCCCCAGCTCCACAAGCTGGGGCGCCGGGGACCGCAGACTGCACTGCTACGTCACCTCACCCGGCGGCAACAACGTTAACGCGAGCGTGCTGCCCTAACGCTTGGGGCACCAGGGCAGCACGCTTGTGACCAATCTTCGGACCTAGTCCTTCCGGCGGACCACCAGCCCGACTCCAGGAACGGCGCCGCCGTTGGGCCTGGCCAGAGCTTCCAGCCCTTCGATGGTGAGTTCATCAACGTCGGTGGCCGTGTCCACCAGCACGGTGTCCCCGTCAGCGATCTCGCCGGACAGGATGGCCTTGGCCAGCCGGTCGCCAATCTCCCGCTGCACCAGCCGGCGCAGCGGCCGGGCGCCGTAGGCGGAGTCGAAGCCGGACATCGCCAGCCATGCGCGCGCGCCGTCGGTGACGTCGAGGGTCAGCCGGCGCTCGTGCAGCCTCCGGCCGAGTTCGGCCACCTGCAGTTCAACGATGCGGGCGAGCTCTTCCACTGACAGCGGATCGAACAGCACCACTTCATCCAGCCGGTTCAGGAACTCCGGCTTGAAGGAGGCGTTGACGGTAGCCAGCACGGCGTTCCGTTTGGCCTCGGCATCCAGCGAGGGGTCCACCAGGAACTGGCTGCCCAGGTTGGACGTCAGGACCAGGATTGCGTTGCGGAAATCCACGGTGCGGCCCTGGCCGTCGGTGAGCCGGCCGTCGTCGAGCACCTGCAGGAGGATGTCGAAGACCTCGGGATGGGCCTTCTCCACCTCGTCCAGCAGGATCACGGAGTAGGGGCGGCGGCGGACGGCTTCGGTGAGCTGGCCGCCCTCCTCGTAGCCCACGTATCCCGGAGGCGCGCCCACGAGCCGCGCGACGGAATGCTTCTCGCCGTATTCGGACATGTCGATCCGCACCATGGCGCGTTCGTCGTCGAACAGGAAGTCTGCCAGGGCCTTGGCGAGCTCAGTCTTACCGACGCCCGTGGGGCCCAGGAACAGGAACGAGCCCGTAGGGCGGTTGGGATCGCTGATGCCTGCGCGGGCGCGGCGGACGGCGTCGGAGACCGCGGTGACGGCCTTCTTCTGGCCGATCAGGCGCTTCCCGAGCTCTTCCTCCATGTGCAGCAGCTTCTGGCTTTCGCCCTGCAGCATGCGGCCGGCAGGGATGCCGGTCCATGCGGAGATGACCTCGGCGATGTCATCTGCAGTCACCTGCTCCGCCACCATCTGCCCGGACTTGTCCGTGACGGCGGCTTCCGCCTCCGCAGCGGCATTCAGCTCGCGCTCAAGGGCAGGGATTTCACCGTAGAGAACGCGGGATGCGGTCTCCAGGTCGCCTTCGCGGGCCGCTTTTTCATAGGCGCTGCGCAGCTCGTCCAGCTTTGCCTTGAGGTCGCCCACCCGGTTGAGACCTGCTTTTTCAGCCTCCCAGCGGGCGTTCAGGGCGGCGAGTTCCTCTTCCCTGTCAGCTTTGTCCGCACGGAGGGCGGCGAGGCGCTCCACGGAGGCCTGGTCCTTTTCGCCCTGCAAAGCCAGGTCTTCCATGGTGAGCCGGTCCACAACGCGCTGCAGCTGGTCAATCTCCTCGGGAGCGGAGTCGATCTCCATGCGCAGCCGGGACGCGGCCTCATCCACGAGGTCAATGGCCTTGTCCGGCAGCTGGCGGCCGGAGATGTAGCGGTTTGAAAGCGTCGCAGCAGCCACCAGGGCAGAGTCGGCAATAGCCACCTTGTGGTGCGCCTCGTAGCGCTCCTTCAGTCCGCGGAGGATGCCAATGGTGTCCTCAACACTGGGCTCGCCCACGTACACCTGCTGGAAACGGCGCTCCAGGGCGGGGTCCTTCTCAATGTTCTCGCGGTACTCATCCAAGGTGGTGGCACCGATGAGCCGCAGCTCGCCGCGGGCCAGCATGGGCTTGAGCATGTTCCCGGCGTCCATGGAGGACTCGCCGGTGGCACCTGCACCCACCACCGTGTGGATCTCGTCAATGAAGGTGACGATCTGGCCTTCGGAGTTCTTGATCTCCTCCAGGACGGCCTTGAGGCGTTCCTCAAACTCACCGCGGTACTTGGCGCCGGCCACCATCGAGGCAAGATCCAGGGCGATCAGGGTCTTGCCGCGCAGGCTTTCCGGCACGTCCCCGGCCACGATGCGCTGGGCCAGGCCCTCCACGACGGCGGTCTTACCGACGCCCGGCTCACCAATGATCACGGGGTTGTTCTTGGTGCGGCGGCTCAGGACCTGGACGATCCGGCGGATTTCCGTATCGCGGCCAATCACCGGGTCCAGCTTGCCTGACCGGGCCATGGCGGTGAGGTCCGTGCCAAACTTTTCAAGGGACTGGAAGGTGTTTTCCGGGTCCGGGCTGGTGACTTTCCGGTCGCCGCGGACACCGGGCAGGGCGGCGAGCAGGGCCTCGTGGGAGGCGCCGGCGTCGCGCAGCAACCGGGCCGCCGCGTCGTTTCCGGCCGAAAGCCCCAGCAGGAGCACTTCGGTGGACACAAAAGTATCGCCCAGCCGGTCGGCTTCCTCCTTGGCATTCTGGATAGCCTGAAGGGCAGGCCGCGACAGCTGGGCCTGCTGGCTGGAAGCGCCGGAGGTGGCCGGCAATGCTTTGATGGCACTGCTCGCCTGGACACTTACGGCGTCCGGGTCCGCGCCGGTTGCTCGGAGCAGCGCCACGGCGACGCCTTCACGCTGGTCCATCAGCGCCTTGAGCAGGTGTGCCGGCTCCACCTGCGGATTGCCGGCCGTGGAGGCGTTCATGGCGGCAGCCGAAAGAGCCTCCTGGCTCTTGGTGGTGAATTTGACGTCCAAAGAGAGCTCCTTTCAGGGCCTGTTGTCTTGGGTTGAGTCTACTACGCTCAACTTTGGTGGCGGTACTTTTTATTTCCTGTTTTCCCACAGCGAACCAGGAGGCATGGCAGCAAACCAGGACGCAGGAATCGACCGGGCACCCGTTTCCAAGGCTGCCGATCCGCCCTAGGATCGCTTGTGACCGGGGAGCACGGTGCCGCCGGCGCACGGCAGACGGGACAGGCAATGAAGAAGTTTGTTGTTCTCTACATCGCAGCGCAGTCGGCCCAGGCCCAAATGGCCGAAAGCTCGCCGGAGGCAGCCCAGGAGGGCATGAAGGCCTGGATGGAATGGGCTGGGCGGGCAGGTGACGGGATCGTGGACATGGGGAACCCGCTGGGTGCCGGGAAGGAAATCACGGCAACCGGCACGTCAGACAGCAGCACCGGCGTGGCCGGTTACGGCATCCTCCAGGCCGACGACCTCGCCGGCGCGCAGGCGCTGCTGGACGGCCACCCGCACCTCATGATGCCCGGCGCGAGCATCCAGGTTTACGAGTCCCTGGACCTGCCGGGGATGTAGGCGCGGCCCGCTCAGGCCGGGTAGATTGCCACGGCCGCAGCTTTGACGACGAAGTGCACGGGCAGGCCGGGGACCAGGCCCAGGTCTGCCGAAGCGGCGGGAGTGATGTCCGCCGCCAGGCTTCCCGCCCGCACCCGGATGAGGTCGCCGTGCGGCTCGAGGTCCGTGATGGTCACCTCGAAATAGTTGCGGGGACTGCCGTGGGCGTCGTCCAGGAACACGGAAACTGCCGACGGCGGGAACACGGCCACCGCTGCCAGGTCACCATCGCCTGCCTGGCCGGGGTCCTCCGCGTGGCCGGCGACGGTCCGGCCGCCTGAAGTCCTGAGCCCGTCACGTGTGAGGGTTCCAGGAATCAGGTTCAGCCCCGCCAGCCCGGCCGCAAAGGTGCTGCGGGGCCGCTCGAGTACCTCTCGGGTCGGGCCTTCTTCTGAGATCCGGCCCCCTTCCAGGATGACTACCCGGTCCGCCAGCATCAGCGCGTCCAGGACGTCGTGCGTGATGATGATGGCCGGCCTGTCTGCGAGGACCCGTTTCAGCAGGCGGCGGAGCAGCGGCGCGGAATGGATGTCCAGCGCTGCCATTGGTTCGTCCAGGAGGAGAAGCCCCGGATCAGCGGCAAGCGCCCTGGCCACCGCGACGCGCTGGGCCTGGCCGCCGGAAAGCTCCGCGGGGCGGCGATCATGGAGGTCCTGCGCGTCCACCTCGGCCAGCCATCGGGTGGCCTCTGCGTTGGCTTGGTGCTTCCTCACCCCGGCGCTTCGCGGGCCGAAGGCAACGTTTTCCAAGGCGTTGAGGTGGGGGAACAGCAGGGGTTCCTGGGCGAGCAGTGCTGTACCCCGGTGATGGGGCGGCGTCCATCTGCTCCTGCCCGGCGAAAGGTCGAACAGCATCCGCCCGTTGAGCTCGGTCCGGCCGCTGTCCGGCCGGAGCAGTCCAGCGATCACGGCCAGCAGCGTGGACTTGCCCGCCCCGTTCGGCCCCATCACCGCTACCGTTTCGCGCGGACCCACCGTCAGGGCCACGTCGAACCCCCGCGCGGCCACAGCTGCCTTAAATGTGAACGTCACGCGGCGTTCCTCACCGGGGCGGCCGCCGCCGTCGTCGTCCGCTGCGACGTCCAGCCGGGACGCCCGCCGGGCCGCCGGTACGCAAGCGCCACCACGGCCACCGCCACGGCAACCAGGACCAGGGAGAGGGCGACGGCGGCATCCGGGTCCGTTTCGCGCTGCAGGTAGATTTCCAGCGGCAGGGTCCGGGTCACCCCTTGGAGGCTGCCTGCGAATGTCAGGGTGGCGCCGAACTCCCCCAGGCTGCGGGCAAAGGCGAGCACGGCCCCCGAGGCCAGCCCGGGCAGCACCAGCGGCAGCGTTACGCGGCGGAAGACCCGTCCCGGTGAGGCGCCGAGCGTTGCGGCGACTGCTTCGTACCGTTCACCGCCGGTCCGCAGGGCCCCCTCCAGGCTCACCACCAGGAACGGCAACGCCACGAACGTCTGCGCCAGGACAACTGCGGTGGTGGAGAAGGCAATCTGGAGGCCGAGGACTTCCAGGGTGCTGCCCAGGAGGCCCTGGCGGCCGAACGTATAGAGGAGCGCGATGCCGCCCACCACTGGCGGCAGGACGAGCGGGAGCAGCACCAGCGAACGCAGCAGGCCCTGCAGCGGGAACCTGCCCCGGGCCAGAACGAGGGCCAGTGGTACACCGAGGAGGATGCAGAGGACGGTGCCGGCAGCGGAAGTCCGGAGGCTCAGGCCCAGCGCTGATACAGCGGACTCGGAGGTGACCAGCGGCAGGAAGTTGGCCCAGTTGACCCTCGCGACCATGGCGATCAGCGGCAGGACGACCACCAGGGCGGCAAGGACCGCCACGGCATGCATCCAACGCGGAACGCCGCTGTAGGCCTGGTGGCTCACGGGGAGCCCGGTCCGAAGCCGGCACCTGACAGTACCTGTTGGCCTTCACGGCTCCCGATGAGTTCGAGGAAGGCGCGGGCATCCGCACTGTTCTTGGTGTCGGACAGCACAGCCGCGGGATAGCTGTTGACGGCACCGGCTGCTTCCGGGAAGGCAACACCCTCCACCCTGCCTGCGGTGGACTGTAGGTCGGTGACGTAGACCAGCCCCGCGTCGGCTTCCCCGGAGATGACTTTGCCCAGCACGTCCGTGACGGAGTTTTCCTCGCTGACCGGGTTCAGGTCTGTTCCGGTCTGCTGTTCGATGGTGGCTGCGGCCGCACCGCAGGGAACCTGCCGGGCACATTGCACCAGACGGGTTCCAGGTCTGGCGAGGTCCGCGAAGGAGCGGATGCCGGCCGGATTTCCGGGCGGGACGGCGATGGCGAGCGTGTTGGTGGCGAAAATCTGCGGTTCGCCATCCACCAGCCCGGCCTCCTGCAGTTTTTCCATGTTCCCGGTGTCTGCGGAGGCGAAGACGTCCGCCGGCGCGCCCTGGTTGAGCTGGGCGGCCAGGTCTGCCGACCCGGCGAAACTGAGGGTGACGGTGATGCCGGGGTACCGGGCTTCAAACATGTTTGCCAGTTCCGTGAAGCTGGTTTTGAGGGACGCGGCAGCGAACACGGTCAGCGTCCCACCGCTGGCGTTGGCGGCCGCATCTCCCTTGCCAGTGCAAGCCGCCAGCATGGCTGTCATCAGTAAGGCCAGCAGCAACGCCATGAGCTTATGGATCCTGTTCACAGCGCCTTGCCCTGCGGCGTTTCGATGATGACCGTGGTGGCTTTGACCACCGCGGTGGCCACGGAGCCGGGTTCCAGCCCCAGCTCCCGAACGGCCTCGCTGCTCATGAGCGACACCACCCGGAACGGCCCGCACTGCAGCTCCACTTGGGCCATAACCTTGTCCGCCGTGATGCCGGTAACCAGGCCCACGAACCTGTTGCGCGCGGAGCTGCCGGTACGGTGCGGATCGTCCGGAAGCTGCGCGAGCTTCTGTGCATGCCGGGCCAGTTGCAGCCCGTCCACGGCGAGCCGGCCGCCGTCGTCCTTGATGGCGGTGAGTGATCCGTTGTCCAACCAGCGCCGCACAGTGTCGTCGCTGACACCAAGGAAGCGGGCAGCCTCAGCAACGCGAATAATAGTCACAGAGCCAGTGTAAGGCGCAGATGCGGTAATCTCAGTAAATCTGTGCCGCATTCTCGGATACTACCTGGACATTTCCTCTGGCGTGTATGGCGTGTTCCGGGCAGGGCGCGCCGTGGACCTGCCCAACTAGACTTCCTCCATGGCCATCTACATCGACCCGCCGCTCTGGCCTGCCCACGGGACCCACTTCTCGCATCTGGTGTCGGACTCGTCGCTGGCCGAACTGCACGAGTTCGCCGCCGCCGCCGGCATTCCGGAGCGGGCCTTCGACGGCGACCATTACGACGTTGCGGAGCGCCGCTTCGATGAGCTGGTTGCGGCAGGGGCCATTCCCGTGGAGGCCCGGATCCTGGTCCGCAAGCTGATCGACAGTGGCCTGCGGATTCCTGCCCGGCAACGGAACAAGTCACTCAAGGTTCCGCTGTTCAACCGGTGGGACGCCATCATGCCCGGCCACGACGCGCTGTTCCTGGACCTCCTGGACCGCTGGAGCGAGCCGCACCGCCGGTACCACGGCTGCACCCACCTGCTGTCGGTACTGGAAGCGCTCAACCTGCTCACCGATCCCGTTGACCCGCCACGCACGGTGCTGCTGGCTGCCTGGTTCCACGACGCCATCTATCGGGGTGTGGCGGGCCAGGACGAAGAAGAGTCGGCCCGCCTCGCGGAGGACCGGCTGGTAGCCGCCGGCATTTCCGAGGCGGAGGTCGCCGAGGTGGCCCGGCTTGTGCGGCTGACATCGGACCATCGCCCCGGGCCGGGGGACGACGACGGCGCCCTCCTTTGCGATGCCGACCTTTCCGTCCTGGGCGGCGAGCCTGACGAGTATGCAAGGTACGTGGCCGACGTCCGCCAGGACTATGCGCACATTGGCGACGCTGACTTCGCAGCCGGGCGCGCCGCCGTCGTACGACACCTGCTGGAACTTGACCCGCTGTTCCACACCGGCCGGGCGCAGGAGCTGTGGCTGGACGCCGCCCACCGGAACCTGAAAGGCGAACTGGCGTGAACGCACCCACTTCAAACCCCCGCCACACGCTGACGGCAAGTGCCGCCCACCGGCAACTGCCCTACACAGTGCGGCTGGAATGGGGGCTCGACGGCGCCAGGACAGTAACGTCCGGCGCGGACCTCGCCGTGGTGGTAGACGTCCTGTCCTTCAGCACCTGCGTCAGCGTCGCCCTGGACCGGGGAGCCGTCGTTTTCCCGTTTCCCTGGAAGGACACCAGCGCGGAGGACTTCGCCGCCCGGCACGGCGCGCAACTGGCAGGGCCCCGCAACGGCGGCGGACTGAGCCTGTCCCCCGCGAGCCTACGGGCGGCGGTGTCCTTGGAACGGGTGGTCCTGCCGTCACCGAACGGTTCCGCTCTGTGCCATGAACTGGCGGGCGAGGTCCCGCTGGTGGCTGCGGTATCGCTCCGCAATGCGGCAGCAACAGCCGATTGGGTGATGGCCAACTTCAATGAAGATGCGGTGATCGCGGTGATCGCCGCCGGCGAACACTGGCCAGACGGCACCCTCCGCCCTGCTGTGGAGGACCAGATCGGCGCAGGCGCATTTGTGGCGGGCCTGGTGGCTGCCGGCAAGGGCGGCTACGAGGCCGAAGACGGCAGGCACGGGTACTCACCGGAAGCCGTGGCGGCGATGGCGGTGTTCGAGGCGGCGGAACCGCGGCTCCGCGAAATGCTGCACGGGTGTTCAAGCGGCCGCGAGCTGGCCGGTGCCGGGTATGCCGACGACGTGGATATCGCCGCGGAGTTGGACGACAGCGGAGCCGTGGCCCTGCTGGTAAACGGGGCATTCAGCCCCCGCTGAAGGACGCGGTGCCCTGTTGGTCCGGCCGGACCCAGGGGATAGTTTCCGCCAGCCGGACCTTTACGGTTCCCGTTGGGGAATGCAACACTGCTCGGATGACCCTGCGCATCCAGTCCCTTTGCATCGATTCGACCGATCCTAAAGTGCCCGCCGACTTCTGGGAGAAGGCGCTGGGGTGGCGCCGGACCTACGAGGCGGACGACGAGATTGTGCTCGAGCCGCCAGCTGGCAGCCCCGAGGACGGCGTATCCCCGGACCTGCTCTTCCTCAAGGTGCCCGAGCGCAAGGAGGTCAAGAACAGGCTTCACCTGGACCTGCGGCCGGAAGACCGCGACGCAGAGGTTGCAAGGCTCGAGGGCCTTGGTGCCAAACACGTTTCCGTGGGCCAGGGCCCGAAAGTCACCTGGGTGGTAATGGCTGATCCGGACGGCAATGAGTTCTGCGTCCTGCGGGCCCTGCGGCCGGATGAGCCAACGGAGTAGAGCCGCGTCAGCTCATCCGTACCCGGGCAGCTTTCGGCGGTGGGGCGGGGAGCCGGGTTTACCGGTAGGCCGTGACGAACGGCGCGCTGGTGGGCACAATCTGCTTGCCCAGCGGCATCAGGGACACCGGGATGAGCTTCAGGTTCGCGATGGCCAGCGGGATGCCGATGATGGTGACGGCCATGGCAAAGGCAGTGACCACGTGCCCGATGGCAATCCAGATACCCGCCACCAGCAGCCAGATCACATTGCCCAGCAGCGAGAACACCCCTGTGCCGCCAGGCTTGTCCACCACTGTGCGGCCGAACGGCCACAGCGTGTACGACGCAATCCTGAAGGAGGCGATGCCCCATGGGATGGTGATGATAAGCAGGCAGCAGATGACGCCGGCCAGGAAGTAGCCCAGCGCAAGCCAGAATCCCCCGAAAACCAACCAGATGATGTTGAGCAGTGTCTTCATTCATCCATTGTGCCCCGGGGGCTCTGACAAAAGGATGGGGGTTTGCCCTGACCGGCCCCCTAAGCCGGCTGCTAAGCCGGGGCAGCAGCACCCTTCGCTGCCTGCACAAAGGCACGCACCTTGGCCGGGTCCTTCACGCCACGGGATGCCTCCACTCCGGAGGAGACATCGACGCCCCAGGCGTGGGCTGCCTTGGAGGCGGCACCGACGTTGGCGGGGTCGAGCCCGCCGGCGAGCAGCCAGTGCCGTCCTTGAAGAACCGGCAGGGCGGCCACGGAGGCATAGTCCCACGCCTTCCCGGAGCCCGGCACGGCGGCGTCGATCAGCAGAACATCCTCGCCCCAGTCTTCGAACTCCTCCGGAGCGGCATCCATGGTGACTGCCCGGATCAGCTTCATGCCGGCGTCGTGCACGGTAGCGACGTCCTCGCGGGTGCGCGGGCCGTGCAGCTGGATCCATTCAAGCCCGGCAACGCGGGCGATCGCCACGGCGTCGGCCACCGGTTCGTGGCGGAATACTCCGATGGGCGAGACTCCCGCGGGGACCTCCGCCAGCAACGAGGACGCCTGGGATGGCGAGACAACGCGGGGGCTGGCAGTGAGGACGAAACCCACGGCATCCGCCCCGGCACTTACCGCTTCACGGACGGATTCGGGCGTACTGAGACCACACACTTTTACAAACATTCCCGGCTCCTTGAGGCTGTTTTTGTGTTATCCCCCCGGAGGAGAGTAGCAGGAAGGCTGGCCGCGGGATGGACGGGGGGGAATTAGGCTGGGCAGATGGAGATCATCCGCTTTGCAGACCTTTTGCCCCAACCTTGGCGGAACGGCGGCGGAGTGACGCGCCAGCTTGCCAGCCACCCCGGCATAGCTTCCACGCAGGACGGGACCTGGGACTGGCGGGTCAGCATCGCTGACGTCAGCAAGGCCGGTGACTTCTCCGCGTTCCCGGGAATGGAGCGGGTGCTGACGGTGGTCGAGGGTGAACTCCTGCTGCTCTCCGTGGACGGCGCCGAACATCCCCTGGAGAAGTACCGTCCGTTCCGGTTTCCAGGCGGGGCCAGCACGCATGCTTCCCTTCCGACGGGCGACATCCGGGACCTCAACGTCATCACGCGGGCAGGGCGCTTCAAGGGCTTCACGTCCATCATCGAGCTGTCGAGAAAGCGTGCCAAGCCCATCTTCGAAGGGCAGCTCGGGATCCTCCTCCAGGGACAGGCCACGGCAGCCGAAGGAACCAATGAACCCCAGGCCCTGGCGCGGTACGACGCCGTGGTGGGCTCCGACGTTAACACCCCTGACGTCGTGGGCCGCGGTTTCCTGGCCGTCGTCTCGATCGACCCGGTGGAGATCGAACCGGTGGAGGATGAGCCCGGCCCGGAATAGGCCAGCCTCGCCTTTGGGTAGCAGAGCCTTTCCACACTGGTGGCTCTACGCGGCCGTCCCTAGACTCGGGCTATGACCACTTCAACGTTCAATGCGCTCCTGTCCACCCAGATCGCCAACGAATTCACGGCATCGCAGCAGTACATTGCCGTGGCCACCTGGTTCGCCAACCAGGACCTCCCCCAGCTGGCCAGGTACTTCTACCGCCAGTCGGTGGAGGAACGGAACCACGCCATGATGATGGTGCAGTACATGCTGGACCGGGACATCGCCTTCACCATTCCCGGCGTCCCCGCCGTCCGCAATGACTTCACGTCGGTCACCGAGCCGCTGGCCCTGGCCCTGCAGCAGGAAAAGGAAGTTACCCGCAACATCGAGGACCTGTTCCGGGCCGCCCGCGGCGAAAGCGATGCACTGGGGGAGCAGTTTATGCTCTGGTTCCTGAAGGAGCAGGTGGAGGAGGTCGCGTCCATGACCACGCTGCTGAACATCGCCGAGCGCGCGGACAACCTGTTCGACATCGAGAA
Organism: Arthrobacter sp.; assembly: GCA_046717065.1. Classification (GTDB taxonomy): domain Bacteria; phylum Actinomycetota; class Actinomycetes; order Actinomycetales; family Micrococcaceae; genus Arthrobacter. Next base: position 32,440 of record JBKJVX010000248.1, read on the forward strand.
CTTCATTGCCCGCGAAACCGTCGGCGACGGCGGCCGCGACTCCTCCGCCCCGGAGGCAGCCGGCGGCGCCCTCTGACGTTCGGGGCCCAGGGAGGCCACCGGTGGTGAGGTTCCGCACCATCGGTGGCCGCCCGGCGTCGGGCGTTGCTACGCTGGAAGGGTAGGCTCCGCAACGGGCCTCCGGACGACGGTTCAGTACCCGGCACGCGACAAGACTGGCCAAAGGATCTGTCATGCCGTGGTTAATCCTCATTCTTTCCGGCGCCCTTGAAGCCGTGTGGGCCGCAGCCCTGCACCGCACCTTCCAGGCTTCCGGCAGGCGCCGCATCGCCCCCGCCGCCCTCTTCCTGGTCTCCGTGGCCGCCAGCACCGGCGGCCTGGCCATCGCCATGCAATGGATACCCACCGGGACGGCCTACGCAGTGTGGGTGGGCGTGGGTGTGGTGCTGACCTCCGCCTACGCCATCGTCACCAAGGTGGAAGGCCCGACGGCAGCACGCCTCCTCCTGCTATCCGGCATCGCGGTGTGCGTGGTGGGCCTGAAGGTGGCGGCGTGATGCTGCGGCGCTCGATTCCTTGGCTGGTGCTTCTTGCCTCGGCCGTTCTCGAAGCGGTGTGGGCCACCGCTCTCGGTTTGTCCGACGGCTTTACTGAGCCCGTTCCCACCCTGGTCTTCGCAGTGACGGCAACGTTAAGCATGCTGGGCCTGGGCATGGCCATCCGGACTATTCCCTTGGGCACCGCCTATGCCGTGTGGGTGGGAATTGGTGCGGCGCTGACGGTGGGTTGGGCCATGGCCACCGGAGTCGAAGCCTTCAGCGTGGTGAAAGTGGTGTTCATCGCCGGGATCGTTGGCTGCGCTGCCGGCCTCAAGGTGCTGCCCGACGGGGCCGACGCCTCCGAGCCGGAAACTGCCTCCCCAGCCCGCCGCTGAACCTCCCCATGATTCAGGCAGGCCGACGGCGTGGCCCCGGGGATCGCCGTCGTCTGTGGCATTCCTGGAACAAAAGGTGGAGAGATTCAGCGGGCGGTCTAGGCTTTTGCCATGGACTCCCCCGAGATCACCCAGGCGATGGCCGCCCTCCGGGCAAGGCTCGTTCCGGGAACGCGGACCGTGTTGGGCATCACAGGGGCGCCAGGCTCCGGCAAGTCCACATTCGCCGAATGGATCCGGCAGCAGTTCGAGCCCGGGCAGGCCGTGGTGGTGCCCATGGACGGCTTCCACCTCGGCAACGCCATCATCGACGGCACGCCGTTGCGGCAGCGCAAGGGAGCCATCGACACGTTCGACGCCGGCGGGTATCTTTCGCTGCTCCGCCGCCTGGTTCGCCGGGATGAGCCGGTCGTTTACGCCCCTGAGTTCCGGCGCACCGTGGATGAACCCGTGGCAGCCTCCATCGCGATCCCGGCCGACGTTCCGCTGTTGATCACCGAGGGCAACTACCTGCTGACGGAGCAGGAACCCTGGAAGGACATCCGGGCGCAGCTGGACGAGGTGTGGTTTGTAGATACGCCGCCGGAGCTGCGCCTGGCGCGCCTGGTGGAACGGCACGTTTCATTTGGGATGGAACGGGCTGCGGCTGAGGCCTGGGCAACGGGCCCGGACGAAGCCAACTCCCAGCTGATCCAGGCGACCCGCCCAGCTGCGGACCGGGTCATTCCCTGGCGTTAGGACTGACGGAATACAGGTACGTGATCGATTTCCACTGTATGCACCGCCGTAGCCTCCGCGTTCCGATTGTGGAAACCGTGGAGGCCATGGCGGAGCTTGTGCAGCAGGGCAAGGTTAAGCACCTGGGAGCGTGTCGTACTCGCCTTTGGGCCGGCGATTCCTCACCGGCACCGTTGGCGCCCCCAACCTGGGAACAGGCGTCCTTAGACTGAAGCCTATGGACTCACTTCTTAACGACCTGCCGGCGCTGACCATCCGCCGGATCTCCGTCAGTGAGATGGACAACAACGTGTACCTGCTGACAGCGAAAGCAAGCGGCGCGCAGGTGCTCATCGACGCCGCGGATAACCTGCCGGCCATCCAGCAGCTGCTGCTGGATTCGGCCGCCGATACATCCGCTGCGCCCAGGCTTGCCCTGATCGCCACCACGCACCAGCACTGGGACCACGTGCGGGCGCTGAAGGAGCTGGTGGCCGCCACGGGCGCGCCCACAGCTGCAGGAAGGGACGACGCCGACGCGTTGCCAATCGCGGTTGACCGGCACCTTGAGCACGGGGATACCGTGTCCGTGGACGGCTTCGAGCTGACGGCCGTCCACCTGCGCGGGCACACCCCAGGGTCGATCGCGTTTGTGTACGAGGACCCGGAAGGCCCCACGCACATCTTTTCCGGCGACTCGCTGTTCCCCGGCGGGGTGGGCAACACGCAGAACGATCCGGAGCGGTTCGCCCGTCTTCTCACCGACGTCAGCGAGCGGCTGTTCGGGACTTACCATGACGCCGCCGTCGTGCATCCGGGCCACGGCAAGCCGACAACCCTGGGTGCTGAGCGGCCGCACCTCGAGGAGTGGCGGGCCCGTGGCTGGTAAGCCGAAGCCCAAGGGGTCCAGGCCGAACCGCTGGTAGCTGAACGTGGGCCCACGCCGGCAGGGTTCCCTGGCCGTGAATCCACGCCGGCAGGGTTCCCTCCCGAGCTTGCGAGGGCAGGGAGCAGGTGTGGACTTGCGAGGCTAGGGGCCGGTGGGGACCTTAGCGGCTGCGGCGTTCGTTAGACGCCGGAGCCGAAGCACGGCGCGGGCCGCTGCGGGCGGGACGGCCGGAGCCGCCGCCGTTGCTTGAACCGTAGGATCCGCCGGAGGTTCCCCCGGTGTTCGAGGACCAGACGGCCTTGTTGCCGCCGCTGGCTGCACCTGCACCGGCACCTGCGGAGCGTGAAGCGCCACCGGTCCGGGCACCTGCACCAGCGCCGGCTGCGGCGCGCTGGCCCGTTGCCGGACGTCCGCTGCGCTGTCCGCCGGAAGCAGCCGGACGGCCTGAGGAAGCCGGACGGCCGGTGCCGCCGCGGGGAGCGTCGCTGCGGGTTACACGTGAATCAGAGCGTCCGTCCGACCCGCGGCCAGCGGCTGCACGGCCACCTGCTGCGGGGACGTCGTTGCGGTGGGTCGAAGCTGCAGTGCCGCGGCCACGGGAGTTGCGTCGGGCGGCTGCTGCTGCGACGGCGCGGTCCTCGTTCTGCTCGGCAACGCGGTCAAACGCTGCGCGGGCTTCGGTGCGGCCCTCGAATGCTGCTGCCCGGCGCTCGGCACGCGGAACATCAGTACGGGTGGGCTCGGCGGAAACCCGGCCGCGTCCACCACGGCCGCCACGGCCGCCGGCAGTGGGTGCAGCCTGGCGGCGCGCCCGCTTGCGCTCGGCGTTGGCGCCCGTTGAGGTGCCGCCGCCCTGCTGTGCGGCCTTTTTGGCCAGCAGCGCTGCGCGGGTGCGCGGATCGATCTTCTCAGCCATTTCGCCCACGAGCTCGGCAACGATGGGCGAGCTCGCGGTGACGCGCTCGAAGTTAACCTCGACGCCCGCGGCCTTCATCAGCTTCTTCACGTCGGTCTGCTGCTCGGGGAGGGTCAGCGTGACAACCGTGCCGTCGGAACCGGCACGGGCGGTGCGGCCTGAACGGTGCAGGTATGCCTTGTGCTCGGTGGGCGGGTCAACGTGGATCACCAGTTCGACATCGTCCACGTGCACGCCGCGGGCTGCGACGTCTGTGGCCACCAGGACGCGAACGTCGCCGGAGGAGAACTCGGCGAGGTTGCGGTCGCGGGCGTTCTGCGAGAGGTTACCGTGCAGGTCGACGGCGGGGATCCCGGCGTCGGTGAGGGTCTTGGCCAGCTTGCGGGCATGGTGCTTGGTCCGCATGAAGAGGACGCGGCGGCCGGCGCCGGAGGCGAGCTCCACGATCAGCTGCTTCTTGACGGTCTGGTCGTTGACCACCAGGACGTGGTGCTCCATGGTGGTCACCGCTGCCTGCGGGTCGTCCACGGAGTGCGTGAGCGGGTTGGACAGGTAGCGCTGGACAATCTTGTCCACCCCGTTGTCCAGGGTGGCGGAGAAGAGCAGGCGCTGGCCCTGGCTGGGGGTCATGTCCATGAGCTTCTTCACCACGGGCAGGAAGCCGAGGTCGGCCATGTGGTCGGCCTCGTCCAGGACGGTGATTTCCACGGCCTCGAGGGTGAGGATGCGCTGGCGGATCAGGTCCTCCAGGCGGCCGGGGCAGGCGATGACGATGTCGACGCCGGCACGCAGGGCCTTTTCCTGGCGGGCCTGGGAGATGCCGCCGTAGATCACGGTGGTGTTCAGGCCGGCAGCCTTGGCCAGCGGCTCGATGGTGGCGTTGATCTGGGTGGCCAGCTCGCGGGTGGGTGCAAGGACCAGTCCCATGGGGCGGCCGGGCTTGCGGAAGTGCTTGGCTTCGCGCTCGGCAAGGCGTGCCACCAGGGGGATGGCGAAGGCGATGGTCTTACCGGAGCCGGTGCGGCCGCGGCCCAGGACGTCGCGTCCTGCCAGCGTGTCAGGGAGGGTCTTCACCTGGATGGGGAACGGTGTTTCGATTCCCTGGGCGGTGAGGGTATCGGCGAGGGCTTTGGGCGTGCCGAGGGCAGCAAAAGTAGTCAAAGTTCAATGGTCTTTCAGGCGGTATCCGTGCGGATATCGGCCCCCGACGCCGGTTGGCCCAGGGGGTTCGCCGAAGAAAAGTCAGGTGATCAACCAGCCTGCTGCCGCTTATGCAAAGCGACGGCCGGGACCAAATGGAACGCGTTCATCGACGCAGGATGTGCCTCTCACATGAAAAAAGCCCTGCCCCCTAAATGAAGGGGTACATGGGCATCACTGCACATCAAGTTCCACCAGTCTAGCATCCCAAGCCCGCTCCTTTTTCCCCCCTGCCTTGTCCCCTCCCAACTAAGTAGCGCTAAGTGTCGTTCCGGGCCTCCAAAACGACACTTAGCGCTACCTGCCTGGGCGTTGCGAACACAGCCTGTGCGGGGCAGGGTTGAGGCATGAGCGAACACGCGGCCCACCGGCATGAACACGAGGCAACGCAGGACGGCGGCCCCGGCTTTTCCGAGGACAGCGAGGGCCAGGGGATCCGGGACGCGGCTTCCTTGTGGGACGAGCGGTACCGCAGCAAACCCCAGATCTGGAGCGGCAAGCCCAACCCCCAACTGGTCCGGGAAGCGGGCGGGCTGCGGCCGGGACATGCGCTGGACCTTGGCTGCGGCGAAGGTGCGGACGCCATCTGGCTCGCCCAACACGGCTGGACCGTCACCGCCGTCGACGTTTCAGCCGTGGCGCTGGAACGTGCGCACGGGCACGAAAAAGCCGCGCTGGCACGCGAGAGCGTGCATGCAGCCGAAGGCGCCATCGCCAGCCGCATCCACTGGCAGCAGGCCGACCTCGAGGAATGGCAGCCCGGGGAATCGTACGACCTCGTGACCTCACAGTTCCTCCACTCCCAGGAACTCGCCTGGCAGCGTCCCCTTCGCACGGCCGCCGCGGCGGTCAAGCCGGGCGGAACCCTGCTGGTAGTGGGGCACCATCCGCACCGGCTGCCGCCATGGGGCGGGGCGCACACGCACGACGGGATGTTCTACACCGGGGAGCAACTGGTCCATGAGCTGGGGCTTGACGGGCCCGAATGGCAGCTGGAAGTGCAGACCAGCCGGGAGCGGCCGGTCACCGGGCCTGACGGCCAGCACGCCACCATCGCCGACGTGGTGGTGCGCGCCAGCCGGCTCCCCTGATTTCAGGCGCCCCGCTCCGGCCTGGCGGCGACCCTGGGCGCGATGGCTGCCGCGGCCAAGGCGACCACGGCGGCGAGTCCAAAGACGCCCGCGAAGGATTCCGTCGTCGTCGTAAAGGCAGCGAACACGATGCCGGTGGTGGCCAGCGCGAGCGCGCCGCCCAGGGAGTCGGAGATGGACATGGCCGAGCTGTTGAAGCCCTCGTTTTCCTTCGTGGACAGCGCCAGGGTCATCACGCTCAGCCGCGGATAGAGCAGGCCCATGCCGCCGCCGGCGAAGATCCACCCGGCAATCGCGACGGCGGCCGGCCACTGCAGCGCGGTGGTGGCCAGGGCAAGGACCACGGCGCCCAGGACCATCAACGAACCGATGCGGACGGCGCGGCGGTGGGACAACCGCGCACCGAGCCGCCCCTGGACTGCCGACGCACCCGCCCAGGCCAACGCTCCACCAGTAAGGGTGAGCCCGGCAAAGGTGGGCGAAAAGGCGTACTGCTCAATCAGCAGGTACGGCAAATAGACTTCGGCGCCGAAGAATGCGGCAGAGGCAAGCCCGCGGACCAGGATCACGCTTGGCAGGCTGCGCCCGGCAATGAGCGTGCGCGGCGGCACCAACGGCCGCACGGCCACCAGGGCAACCACGACGGCGGCCACCGCCAGGAGTGCCGGCGCGGCGGGGAAACCGGGAAGCCTGACCTCCCGCGACAGGTTGAGCCCCAGCACGGCAAGCGCCGACAGAGTGGCCCATGCCAGGCGGCCGAGGGCCCACGGGGCGGGTGGTTGCCCTGACGGGGCTGCCTGTTCCTTGGCGGACGCCATCCCCCGCAGCACCGGCACGATCATTACCAGCGCCGGAATGACCAGGCCCACCACACCAAGGAACACCCAGTGCCAGCTCAACACCTGCGCCACAATTCCGGCAGCGAAGGGCCCCACCAGGGACGGGATCACCCAGGCCGCGGAGAACGCAGCGAAAATCTTGGGATGCAGCAACCCCGGATAGATACGGGCCACCAACACGTACAACGCAACGGTCAGGGCACCGCCGCCCAACCCCTGCACCAGCCGGCCCGCCACCAGCAGCGGCATGGAAACGGCGGTGCCCGCGATCAGCAGCCCCGCCACGAACAGCGCTACCGACGCATACAGGGGAACGGTGGGTCCCCTGCGGTCGGACCAGCTTCCCGCAGCCACCATGCCGATCACGCCTGTCGCCAGCGGGCCGGCAAACGCCAGCGCGTAGAGGTCCGCACCATTCAGCTCGCGGCTGACCACGGGCATGATGGTGGTCACCGCAAGGGATTCGAACGCCGCCAGGAACACCAGCGCGCACGCACCGATGGTCACCCACAGGTACGGCCGCTGCAGTATGCCAGCGTGGGGATCGGCGGCTGAAAGGGTTGTCTCGCGCACGCTTCTGGCCCGATCGGTCGTTTGTCTGTCGTGCCAGCATAGCGGCCGGCAGTGACGGGGCCGGCGCTAGCTACCGGCTCACCCGGCGCTGGCCACCGCCGCGGGGACGATGACCCGTCCCGTGGCCGTGGAATCCTGGTTCAGCATCCAGCCCACCCGTTTGACGGTACTGAGCATCACCACGCTTTCCACCAGTTCAATCCCGGGGATCCGCTGCTGCAGGGCGAGCTCCGCGTTCATCACATCAGCGAGCGACTGCAGCCACATAATGATCACGAAGTTGGTGCGGCCAGTGGTGGAGGCGCTGAGGCGGACGTTGCGGAGGCCCCGGAGCTCGACGGCGGCCGCCTCATGCCGGCCCGCCGGTACATTGGCGAACCACTGGCACGTTACGGGGTAGCCGGAAAACTTTTGCGCCACTTCGCAGCGGAACGAGAGCACCCTGCTCCCGAGGACGCGGTTCAGCTGGCGCTGCACTGTGGCAGGGTGCCGGTCCAAGGCCCGGGCGATGTCGGCCGCCGTCGCCCGCCCGTCCCTTGCCAGGAAGGGCAGCAGCGCCAGGTGGCTTTCCGGCAACGGCCCGACGATGGTCTCCGGCGGCGCAGATCCTGCCGCTTCCGGTCCGGCCTTGGCCTGCAGCGCAGCAACCTGCGCCCGGTTCAGTACGTTGAGGCGCCAGGCATAACCGCCGGAGTGCAGCCTGGTGCACAGCGACGTCTGGTACTTCAGCAGGCCATCGATGTCCTTGAGGCGGGAGGCCACTGTGATGGTGAACTCCTCAAGGGACGGGGTCAGGACAGTCAGCATCAGGTCCCGGTTGCTGGCTGCTTCCTCGATCGTGACGATCTCGGGTACGGCAGCCAGGGCCTCCGTCACCTCTTCGCGGCGGTGCATCTCGCAGTCGACGTCGACGAAGGCCAGGCACATCTGCTTTGGATCGCCCATCAGGTGGGCCGTCACCCATGCGGCACCAGAGCGGCGCACCCGTTCCCACCGCGCCGCCAAGGTGGTGGCGTGCACGCCCAGGATTTCGCCTGCATCCGCCCAGCTCACCCGGGGCGCGATTTCAAGCGCGTTGATGAGCGCGAGGTCCTCCTCGGTCAATTCCATGGTGCCCATTCTTCCGGATTAATGCATAAAACGAGGATCAAGAGGGGTCTTAATGCATTTTTCCAGCCGTTCCCGCAGTTGTGAAGCAAGTCACGCCAGACTGGAAGCAGTCCATTTTTTGGAGGAGCAGAAATGACCATCACATCCGCGGCCAGGGAACTCCAGCCCGAACTGACCCGGTTCCGCCACGCCATGCACCAGGAGCCGGAAATCGGCCTCGACCTGCCACGAACGCAGGAAAAGGTCCTTCAGGCGCTGGACGGACTCCCCTTCGAAATCACCCTGGGCAAGGAATCGACGTCGATCACGGCTGTGCTGCGCGGCACCGGCGGCGCCTCGGGTGCCGGGGCCGGGCAGGGACAGAAAGCGGGGCAGGGACAGGAGGCCGCGCCGGCCGTCCTGCTTCGCGCCGACATGGACGCCCTGCCGGTCCAGGAAAAGACCGGCGTGGACTACACCTCCCGCCTGGACGGCGCCATGCACGCCTGCGGCCATGACCTCCACACCGCGATGCTCACGGGTGCCGCCACCCTGCTGGCCGGGAACCGGCACCGCCTGGCCGGGGACGTGGTCCTGATGTTCCAGCCCGGCGAAGAAGGTTTTGACGGCGCCAGCTACATGATCCGCGAGGGTGTGCTGGATGCGCCGGGCCGGCGGGTTGACGCCGCGTACGGCATGCACGTGTTTTCCGCCCTCGAACCGCACGGCACCTTCACCACGAAGCCAGGAGTGATGCTCAGCGCCTCCGATGGCCTGGTGGTCACCGTGCTCGGTGCAGGCGGCCATGGCTCGGCCCCGCATGCGGCCAAGGATCCGGTGACTGCGGCCGCCGAAATGGTCACCGCGCTGCAGGTGATGATCACGCGCCAGTTCAACATGTTCGATCCGGTGGTCCTCTCCGTCGGCGTCCTCCACGCCGGCACCAAGCGGAACGTCATCCCGGAAACTGCGCGGATCGAAGCCACCATCCGGACCTTCTCCGAGGCCTCCCGGGAGAAGCTGATGGACTCCATTCCCCGCCTCCTGCAGGGGATCGCGTCGGCTCATGGCCTCGAGGTCGACGTCGACTACCAGCAGGAGTACCCCCTCACCATCACGGACGAGGACGAGACCCATACCGCCGAGAACGTCATCACGGAGCTGTTCGGTGATTCCCGGCTGTCCCGCTGGGCCACACCCCTCAGCGGCTCGGAGGACTTCTCCAGGGTGCTGGCGGAAGTGCCAGGGACGTTCATCGGGCTCAGCGCCGTCCCCCGCGGCGTGGACCATACCGCCTCCCCGTTCAACCACTCACCGTACGCAACGTTCGACGACGGCGTCCTGGCGGACGGTGCCGCGCTCTACGCGGAACTCGCCACGCAGCGCCTCGCCGCGCTTTCGCAATCCCGCACCAACAACTCCTGATCCACCCTTCCAGGAAGAGAACTGAAATGACCACTGTCGTGAACCCGCAGCGCAGCGCGCGCGCAGCAATGCGGAAAACCATTGTTGGTACCGGGATCGGCAACGCCGTGGAATGGTACGACTGGGCGATTTATGCAACCTTCACCCCCTTCATAGCCAGCCAGTTGTTCAGCAAGGCCGACCCGGCGTCGGCCGTCCTGTCCACGCTGGCGATCTTCGCCGTCGGCTTCGTTGCCCGGCCCTTCGGCGGATTCCTGTTCGGCTGGATCGGTGACCGGGTAGGCCGTAAGACGTCCATGACCCTGGCCGTGGGCCTGGCCTCGCTGGGCAGTCTGATGATCGGCATCGCGCCGACGTTCGCGAGCATCGGCGCGTGGGCTTCCCTGATGCTGCTGGTGGCCCGGCTGGTCCAGGGCCTGGCGCACGGCGGTGAGCTGCCGTCGTCGCAAACGTACCTCTCGGAGATGGCGCCGAAGGAAAAGCGCGGGTTCTGGGCCACCCTGATCTACACATCAGGCACGGTGGGCATCCTGTTCGGCACGCTCCTGGGTGCCGTGCTGAACATGGTGCTGAGCACGGAGGCCATGAACGCGTGGGGCTGGCGCATCCCCTTCCTGATCGGGGCGGCGCTGGGGCTGTACGCACTGATCATGCGGTCCCGGCTGCACGAGACCGAAGCCTTCGAAAGCGAGTCCGTGCGCGAAAAGCGGGCACCGATCTGGCCGCAGATTGTCCGCCACCGCAAGCAGGCCATGCAGGTCATCGGCCTCACCGTGGGCCTCACGGTGATCTACTACATCTGGGGTGTGGTGGCACCGAGCTACGCCACCACGGCACTGAAGATCGACCGCGGCGAGGCCCTGTGGGCCGGCGTCATCGGCAACATCGTATTCATCGCGGCGCTGCCCTTCTGGGGCAAACTTTCGGACCGCATTGGCCGCAAGAAGGTGCTGTGGTCCGGTGCCATCGGCTCGGCCGTGATGCACTTCCCCATGACCTGGCTGCTGAAGGACTCTGCGTGGCAGCTGGCCGTTGGCATGTCCGTGATGCTGATCTTCATCGCCGCGAGCGCCGCGATTGTGCCGGCCGTGTACGCCGAGCTCTTCCCCACCAGCATCCGCACCGTGGGCGTGGGTGTTCCGTACTCCATCTGCGTAGCGCTCTTCGGCGGCACGGCCCCTTACCTGCAGCAGTGGCTGGGCACCACCCTGCAGCTGCCGGACCTGTTCAACGTCTACGCCGTGCTGCTGCTGGCGGTAAGCGCCTTGTTCGTCTTCACCATCCCGGAGACGAAGGGCAAGGACCTGACGCACTAGTTCACCCATGTAAGTGGCAGTAAGTGTCGTTATGAACGCTCATAACGACACTTACTGCTACCCAGTTGGGTCCCCGACGAAGCGGTTCCGTCCGGCCTGGTAGCCGAACACGGCCGCGAGCAGTCCCACGGCCAGGAAGAGGACGCCGGCGGCTGTGAAGGACCCGGTGGCCTGGTGCAGTTGGCCCACCATCAGGGTCCCCGTTGAACCGAAGCCGTAGCCCACGCCCTGCATCATTCCGGACAGATGCGCTGCGGTGTGCCCGTCCCGGGTGCGCAGCATGATCATAGTCAGCGCCACCGCGGTGAGGCTCCCCTGGCCCAGGCCCAGCAGTCCTGCCCACACCCAAATCAACCCAAGTGGCCCGAAGATGCTCAGCGCGAAGCCACCGCCGGTCATCAGGGCCACCACGGTGTTGATGGCCCGCTGGTCCCGGAACCTCGCCGCAAGAGCCGGGGCGAAGAGCGACCCGAGCATTTGCAGCACGATGCACGCCGACACGATCAGCCCGGCCGTTGCGCCGTCCACTCCCCGTTCCCGCAGGATGGGTGCCAGCCACGCGAAGACGCTGAAGGACATCATCGCTTGGAGCACCATAAAAATGGTGACCTGCCACGCGACCGCCGAGCGCCAGACGTTCACCCCCTCCTTCACCGCCTGGTGCCGGACGGGGCGCTGCCGTACCGCCAGCGGAAGGAACAGGAAAAGGACGACGGCGGCGGGCAGCACCCAGAACCACAGCGCCAGGGTCCACTCCCCGGTCGCCGTGTAGACGGGGTAGGTAAAGCCGGCTCCCAAAGCGGCGGAGGCGCAGATGGCTGTGGTGTAGAGGCCGCCCATGAGGCCCAGGCGGTGGGGGAAATCGCGCTTTACCAGCCCGGGCAGCAGCACATTGCACAGGGCGATGGCGGCACCGCACGCGGCTGTCCCGGCAAGGAGGGCGGGCAGGTGCACTGCTCCCGGCAGATCCCCGGCTGGAGGCCACGGCAGCGCGGCCGGGCGCAGCAGAAGCCCCGCCGTCAGCACCGCCATGGCGCCGAGGAGCACGCGCTCGGCACCGAACCGGCGGGCCAGAACCGGGGCCAGGGGCGCAAACACGCCCAGCAGCGTCACGGGGACGGTGGTCAGCACAACAACCGCCCACCCCGGCAGTGCGGCCTGCGACGTTACCTCGGGAAGCACCGCCGAGAAACTGGAGAAAACCGTGCGCAGATTCAGGCCGATCAGGACCAGGCACAGGCCCAGGTAAACCAGGCCCCTCCGGCTTCCCACCAGGGTGGGTTCCGCCGCCGGCAACTCATCTATCTCGGCGTCCACCAGGTTATCGGGGTGGGGTTTCATCGGCGGCTTGGCGGGCCGGTCCTTCTTCGCAGCACTCGTCGCTTCCGTCACCTGCCCATTCTTGCAGGAGGGCTGGGGCCGAGTTATCCACATAGGGCGGTGGACGCCTGCTGACGCCGCAGGCGTGAGCCATAGCTTTGGAAGCATGAACAGCGCCCAACCGCCCGGCTCCGGCCCGCCCCTGCCGGACGCCGAGCCTCCGGCAAGGGTCACCCGTTCGGCCACCTCCAGCCTGATGCTTGCCGTCATCGCCCCGGCCAGCATCTATTTCACCTTTCCTTTCGCACTTATAGCGTTGATCGGAGCCGCTGATACCGGCGAGCACACCCTGCTTTCCTGGCTGGCCCCCTTGATTTTCTGGAGCCTTCCCGTACCCATCGGCGTCTTCTCCATCTGTTTGGCCCTTTCCACGCTCAGGAGGTTTGTGCCGGAGTCCGAAAGCGGGCGTTTAGCAGTCAAGTCGCTGTGGATTTCCAGCGTTGCTTTTATCATCGGATTCTTCGTCACGCTGCGCTTCATGCATGGCATGCGGTACTTCTGAAGCACTCCCTCCACGCCATGGGCTGCCTCCCACTGCCTTTTCTTCATCAATCTCCGGCCGCCGGTATTCTGGGAGGGATGAGTGAATCCCCAGAAACCCCCCAGCCGCAGCATGTCCCGCGGCCGGTGACACCCGGAACCCAAGCCTCCTACGGCACGTACGGCGGCCGGCCTGTCAGTTTTGTTCGCCGCGGCACACGCCTGCAGGGACGCCGCCAGGCTGCTTGGGAACTCCATGCCGAGCGATGGGCCGTGAACGTCCCCCGGCACGTAGCCAACACGTCGGTCCACCCGGACTACACCTTCGACGCGGAGGCGGAATTCGGCCGTAAGGCGCCTCTCATTGTCGAGATCGGCTCGGGCCTGGGCGACGCTATCTGCCACGCCGCTGAGCAGAACCCGGACACCGACTTCCTCGCTGTGGAGGTCTACACTCCCGGACTGGCCAACACCATCATCAAGATCAACAGCCGGGGACTGAGCAATGTCCGGGTTGTCGAGGCCAACGCGCCCGAGGTGCTGGCCTCCATGCTCCCAAAAGGTTCCGTCAGTGAATTGTGGGTCTTCTTTCCCGATCCCTGGCACAAATCCCGCCACCACAAGCGGCGCCTCATCCAACCCGAATTCGCGGACCTTGCTGCCCGTGCCCTGAAGAAGGGCGGGCTGTGGCGCATTGCCACTGACTGGTCCAACTATGCTGTCCATGTCCGCGATGTCCTGGCGGATTCGAAGGACTTTGAGAACCTGCACACAGGCGAGCGCCGCGGACCGGAAAGTCCGCTGACCCAGGTGTGGCAGTCCGGTGTGGAATCAGTGGTGGGTGGTGCCCCCGTCCGTGAAGGCCGTGCCCCGGTCAGCACGGAACACACCGGCCCCAACGAGGGTGTGGACGAATTAGGCGGCTGGGCCCCCAGGTTCGAGGGAAGGATCCGGACCAGCTTTGAAGGCAAGGCCCACGAGGCCGGGCGGCTCATTTTTGATCTCTGCTACCGCCGCCGTTAGTTCCAACGCGGGCACACCCGGCCGCTGACCTCGGGCATCATCAGCCCACGCTGATGGAGGCAACAATGTCCCTGAGCATGCTGAGCCTCGGCTCCACGTCAGGGCTGACGTAGGTCCAGATGATTACCAGGCCGATGAACCGCCCGCGTTCCCACACGCCCACGGTCGCTGCCACTTTCCCCAACCCCTCGGCGTCGTCGTAGCCCACTACCACGGCGTAGGCGGACTTGCCTGGCAGGTTCAACCCGCCTTCGGTGAGAAGGGTGCCTCCCTTCTCCTCCAAGTAGAAACCGGACATCAGGTGCGCCCAGCCGTTGGCCTGCGCGGCGCCCTGCACGGAGGTGTCGTCCTTGATGACGGTGACAAGGACCCCACCCAGCAATCCGTACTGTTCAGTGTTGGGGCTGGCCGTGGAGTCGTCCAGGACCTGGGTGTGCTCGGGAAAGTCGGCTGTGAACCCCAGCGCGGATTCGATGTGGACTGACATTCTCTTGCTCCTTCAGCGGGTGTGTCGTAGCTGGGCTGGGTGCGGGGGCCGGATGTTGACCGGCGCGATTACAGCCGCTCGAGCCTGGCGTCGTTGGGGACTTTGTAGTACGTGGAGACGTTCGTGGTGGCCTGGCTCTCGGTTCTGACCTCCACCTCGCCCACCTTGACGTCAAGCCCGGCCTCATTGGACGCCGTCACCACATTGTTGACCTGGACAGTGGCAGAACCGGCTTCGTACAGCCTGGCGGCATCGCGTGCTGCGCCGTATTCGTTTCCGAGCGCGGCATGCCGCAAGTAGCTGTCGATCAGTGGCTTGTTCTCCGGTGAGTAATCCACGTCGATCTTGACAGTACCCTGGGTTGCCACGGTCACTGAGGACTCGAGCTTGGCGGCCTTCACGTCCGTACCCGCCGTGGCTCCCTGCGCCACCGTTCCATCCATGGACACTGACACGGATTCGATGTTGCTGTGTTTGTCCATGTTCACCTGCAGTCCGCCCTTGCCGGAAGCCTCGAAAACGCGGCCGTCCAGGTTGAGCTTGCCTTGAGCGGAAACCTCGCCGCTGGCTGTTGAGGTGCCGTCGGTCAGGTTCCGCTCGTATGCCAGGTCCAGCCTGGCCGAACCTGATGCGGCTCCAGTCTCCCCCTCGGCCTCCAGCGACAGCGTTCCCTTGGCCTTGTCCGTCTGCCCGGTGGAGCCGTTGTCACCGGCGGCTTCGTTAATGGTGTCCAGGATGTAACCGGGCGGATTGCCGGCCACATCCTTGATCTCACCCACGCTGTCCGGCGGCAGGTCCCGGTACATCTGCTCGCGGGCTGCCATGGCTTCTTCCACGCTGCCGAAGGTGTATCCGCGGGACACCTGCCCGTTAAGGGTCACGCCGGCGGTTCCGGTGGTGTCATTGACGCCCAGCCCCATGTTTCCGTACACCATCATGGTGGCGGTGCCATCGGCATTCTCCACCACTTCGGTGCCCACTTCGGCACCGCCGTGCACCCAGGCCACCCGGGCCTCGATCGATGCCTTGCCGGTCTCGGAGTAGACGGGAATGTCCGCCCTGGCCAGGTCCTGGAGATGCTCCTTGGCCTGCTCCTGCGCGGACTTGGGGATGCCGCCGTCCATGCGCATGAGGTCCTCGGCGAACGGACCGTCGCCGCCTTCGCCCTCGATCAGGTATTTCCGGTCCGCGGCGGACAGGCTGTTCCACCACGTGGCCTGTTCTTCCGGGCTGGCGTCCAGCATGCGTTCCAGGCCGGCTTCCAGCTCCCGACGGTGCCCGGCCGCGGCCGCGGCGGCAGCGGCCTGTTCCTTCAGCCACTCCTGGGCCTGCCCAGCAAACGATTTACCCCGCTCCCAGACGCCGGTGCCGGCACGGGCCGATGTGGACGAGGAGGACTTCTCCTGCTCCTCTGCGTGCTGCAGCAGGATCCTGGAGTTCTCACGCAGGCTGGACACAACCTTCTCCAGCCCGGGGCGGTGGCTTCCGCTCCACTCCTGACGGAATCGTTCACCGTCCGTGCCCTTCCAGGGAGCCGCCTGGATCTGGCTATGCAGCGAACCCGCCCGGGTGCTCAACAACAATGCAGCCTGGTCAGCCACCTTCGCCAGAGCCCGCAACTGGCTGACATCAGCGCCGTAAAAAGTCATGGTTCGTCCCCCGGAGAAGTTCGCGCCGATGTTCGGTCGCTGACCATATAGTTCCACGGCGGCGGGAACTTCGGCGATGGGCATCCCTCCCCATCTGGCAGCGGCGGCACTGGCACCTCATTCCTGAAGCCGCACGATCCGCCACCTAATCCACATAGTCCGAGGGGATCACTGGCCCGGACCATCAGCGCGTGGCACGATTGCCCTTACGCGGGGGTACGCACCATCCGCGCCTGTACAAAGGGAACAGCCATCAAAAAAGAACTGCGACAAGCCGCAGGTGCGGCAGAGATCGTCACCAACTCCCACACCCTGGAGATGATGGCGAGGGCGGGGTTTGCAGCGAGCGGCATCCTGCATCTCTTAGTAGGTGCTATCGCAATCCGGCTGGCCATGGGCGGTACGGGCAACGCTGACTTCAGCGGTGCCGTGGCCGAACTCGCCACCCAGCCTGCCGGACCTTTCCTGTTGTGGGCGAGCTTCGCCGCCTGCGCTGCCCTGGCACTGTGGCAGACCAGCGATGCCATCTTCGACTACAACCAGTTGCCCACAAAGGAAAAAGCCGGAAAGAAGGCAAAGGCAGCGGCGCAGGCAGTGGTTTTCGCCGGGCTTGCCCTGACACTGATGTCCTTCGCCATGGGAACCGGTTCGGGCGGGGACAACCAGCAGGCGGCAAGCGACGTTACCGCTTCCGTGATGAAGGCGCCGGGCGGCGTAGCGCTGCTGGTCCTGCTGGGTGTGGGCTTTGCCGTAACCGGCGTGGTGTACGGCATCCGCGGCCTTCGGAAATCGTTTGAAAAGCATCTGGCAATGCCCTCGTCCCCCACCGCACGGACCGCCGTCACCGTGCTGGGCGTAACAGGATACGTGGCGAAGGGCATTGTGCTGTTGCTGACCGGGCTGCTCATCGCCATAGCCACCCTGCAGGCGCACCCGGAGGAATCCACCGGCCTGGACGGCGGACTTCGGGCACTCCGCGACCAGCCCTTAGGGGTGTACCTCCTGGCGGCTGTGGGGGCCGGGCTCATCTGCTACGGCGCCTACATGATCGTCCGGGCAGGCCTCGCGAAGATGACCCGATGACCGGCGGCCGCGGCTGATGAAGTTGCCAGCTGGGATTGGAGCGCCCGGGTATGTGCCGGACGCTATGGCACGGTGATTACCGCGACGGCCTGCTGGGTACCGTCCCGCAGTTCCACACTCGAAATGCTCGCCAGCTGGATGGGCGTTGCGCCGGTGACCCTGACCCTGCCGCTCGGCGTCGCCGTCCAAGCGCACGCGCGGTCTTCGCCGCCCGCCCGGTCCCGGACCCACAGGGACAATGTCCCGTCGGAAGGGAGGCTGCTGCCGTTCACCGCCAACTCGGTTCCCCAGGTCTTCCGGGCCAGGTCGATGCTGAACTGCAGGCCATCTCCGGACTGCACAGAGTAGCTCGCGTCCGGTTGCGCCGGCCGGTTCAGGACCGGACCCACCCCCAGTCCCACGGCGAGGCATGCTGCGGCGACCGCCCCCACCAGGGCCGCCCACCGCCGTCGTACCTTACGACGGCGGCGCGACAGTTCCGAGAGGAGGGGCACCGCGGCCCCGGCTGCCCGTTCAGGTAGCGCGCCCGGTCCTGCCGCCACCACTGTGAGCGCAACGGCGTCCGGCACCGGAAGGGCGTCCAGTAACGCAGGCACTTTCTCCAGCCGGCCAAGCTCGTCCCGGCATCTCGCGCAACCCTGAAGGTGCGCCGCAAAAATCTTCAGGTCCTCGGCGTCCAGCCCGCCCAACAGGTAGGCTCCCAGCAAGTGGTGCTGCTCGGAAGCGCTCACCGTTCCACCCCCATTTCGTCCAGGATGGTCCGCAACGCGCGCACTGCGTAGTACGCACGGGACTTCACCGTTCCGGTCGGGACGTTCAACTGCACCGCTGCCTCATTCACGGTGAAACGGCGGTAGTGCAATGCCACCAGCACGTCCCGGTGTTCCGAGCTGAGGCGGAGCAGCGCTTCCTCGATCAGCACCCTGTTCAGCAGCTCGTCCACGCGTTCCACTGCCTCAGCAGAATTGGCAAGGCCGTCGTCCAGAGTCTCGGCCGGGCGGCGCTGCGCCCGGCGGTAATTGTCGATCATGATGTTCCTGGCCGTCCGGAAAAGATAGCTGCGAAGGCTCCCGGTGACCTCCGGGGCGTGCTGCCATACACGGAGCACGGTTTCCTGGACCACGTCCTCAGCCAGCTGCGGGTCCCGGGAAGCGCTGAGCACAAAGCGGCGGAGGGCCGGGCCGTGCTCACGGTAGATGGACTCAACAACGTCCTCGTCCAGCGGCATTTCAGGACCTCCCGGCCTTCAGCATGGTTCGCCACCGCGTGTGCTTCCGGCTGATACGACGTCCGCAGCCGGAATTTGGTTCACTTGAACCATTCTTCACCCGGAGGCGTCTTAGTCGTTAGCGTCCGGCATCGACGCCGGGCACGAACCAAGGAGCAAACCTATGAAAAAGCAACTGGGAACAGGCTTCACCATCCTCGCCCTGGCGGCGGCCCTCGCCGGGTGCGCCGGCGGCAGCGGTACCACCCCTGCAGCCAGCAGCCCGGCTGTCACGGCGGGCTCACCTATCGCCTCTGCAACGGCCCCCGCTGCCTCTGTTTCTCCGCCCTCCGCAACGTCGACAGCAACAGCCGCCGGTGTCGACCTCCAAATTGCGTCTTCCAGCCTGGGCGACATTGTGGTGGACGGCAAGGGGATGAGCGTCTACTACTACACCAAGGATGTCAAAGACTCCGGTACCAGCACCTGCACCGGGGGATGCCTGACCGCGTGGCCGCCGCTCCTCACCACGTCGGACGAGCCCAAAGTCGAAGGGGTAACCGGGACCGTGGGCACCATCACTACGCCGGAAGGTGCCAAGCAGGTGACCCTGAACGGCCTGCCGTTGTACTACTTCGCCAAGGACACCAAGGCCGGTGACATCCTCGGCCAGGGCGTCAACGACGTCTGGTACCTGGCCGATCCGGCCGGCGAAATGATTAAAACCGCGGCCAAATAAAGGCCCTGCGGGGGCGGTGAGCCGGGTGCCGGTGCGTCATGGGAGCGGAACTGCCGGCAGTGTGGCGGGCAGTGGAACCTGTGGCGGCACCGGCACTTCCGGCGACCCGCCCAGCCCGTTGGCAATGTGGTCCGGTACAGCCCCGGGCAGGGTCTCTGAAGCGGGGACTTCCCCGGGTTTTCCCGGGGAAGTTGGCTGGCTTGCAGCGGTTTCCGGTGCAACTGGACCGTCCGGCGGCGGGGCGGTCAGTTTAGTCGCAGCAGCGGGGTCCGCCGGGATTGCGGTTGGGCCACCGGGTGCGGTGCCGGCAGGTGCGGTACCGGCCGGCGTGCCGGGCAAAGGCGCCGCGGGCTGTTCGGCCTGGTGGCCTGCAGGTGCTCCGCCGGAACCGGTGATGAAGGAAGTGACAGCCTGGTTGAGCTGGGTGAACGACTCCCGGATGGACTGGTCTGATGCCGCGGCAACTGCGCCGCCGGCACTCAGGGACACCGCCACGGACAAGGCTGTCAGGGTGACCCGACGCTTGGCCCTGCGGCGGGCGGCGAGTTCGTCAGCGGGGGCTGCAGCAATCGCGTCTTCGGTGACTTCCGGGTCAGCACCAAGCCCGCCGTTGGCTCCGGCCATCAGGGCCAGCAGCTCGGCAGAAGGCTCCGGCGCATCAGAGGCCAGGGCCTGAAGCTCGAGAAGGACGGGGCGGAGCTGGGTGTCGCCGTCCAGGTCTGCCTCCAACAGCAGCTGGTCGACGGACCCGCCGCGGGATCCTGCAGTGTCACTCATGGTTTGCCTGGTTTCTTTTGAGCGTCTGTGCCTTGAGATTTTGAAGGGCCCGGCGCTGGAGCTGCTTGACTGCCCCTTCGCTCTTGCCCATGATGCCGGCCACCTGTTCTATGGACAGGTCAGCCACCACGCGAAGGGCCAGCACTTCCTGGTGTTCGTCGCTGAGCCCGTCCAGCAGGGCGGCAGCCGCGCCGTTCAGCTCCACCGCACAGTGTTCTGCGGAGGGGGTGCTCCGGCTGTCCTCCAGCGGGTCGTAAGGAGTCAGCTGGGGCCTGCGTTCCAGCCGCCGGTAGTGGTCCACCATGCGGGCGTGGGCAATGGAGAAGATGAGCGACTTGGCCCCCTGCAGCCCGCCGGTGAGGCCGCTGATCTGCGGGAAGAATGCCAGGAACACGTCCTGGGTTACCGCTTCGGGATCGTCGACGCCGCGTGCCTTGAGGTATCCCAGCACCGGCCCAGCGAAGGACCGGTACGCAACGCCGAACACCGCAGCCGGGTCGGTTCCGGCTGCGTCGTTGAATATGTCGATCTCTTCTTGGGCCAAAGTGTCTAGCACCGGCGGCTCCTCCATCCCGGAGCAAGGCAATGCCCATCCCGGTTTTACGGTGCGGTCTGCGGGTCCTGCGCTTACTTTCCCGCTGCCTTTCGGCAGGTTGTTCCGGGCTTTATTCCGGACCGGCCTCCCCAAGGGCCGTCAGTGTTCCTGAAAGGGCAGTTCCTAGAAGCGAGGACTGCCGTACTGCGGGAAATGGACCGTGGGCCGTTTCCCGCAGTACACACTAGCCAACGCCGCTTAGCGGACCGAAACTGACGGCGCGTCCACAGCTGCGCTGCCGCCGTCGACGGAGGCAGCAGGAACCTCGGGAACTGCAGGCACGGCCGGAACTGCCGGCTCGCCGTCGACACCCGGAACGGCCGGGATCGCCGGAACCTCGGGACGCTCAATCTCAACAGCGGCGGAACCACCGGCTGCGGCGCCTGCCTCTGCGGCAGCGTCAGCCTGCGCTGCGAGGTCGGTGCAGAAGCTTTCGATGTTCGCTTCACCCTGCGCTGCGATGGCCAGCGAGGAGAAGCCTTCGGAAGAGGCGTTCAAGCCACCGTTGGCGAAAGCGGTGCAGAGGCCCAGGGCTGCGGCGCCGGCTGCATCAACTGCCGTACCAGCTGCGGCGGACACGGAAGCCTGGGCTGCAACGTTGTCGTTGGAGACAGCGGCATCTCCTGCGGCTTCCGCTTCTGCGTCAACGGAGGCGTTGGTATTTGCATCGGCGGCGGCGTCAGCGGTTGCCTGCGCGTCAGTGGCGGCTTCTGCTGCCAGCTGCGGAGCCGGGGCGCCGAAGAGATTGTGGGCGGTCTGCTGTGCTTCGGCCGGGAGGACGCCGGAAACGGCAGCGGCGCCGGTTCCGCCGACGGCAATGGTGCCGGCTGCCAGTACTCCGGCGGCAACTTTGCTGGTGGCGAGAACGGTGAACAACGACATAAGACACTCCAAAAACCTAGACAACTTATTCGATTCAGGTCCGTCGGGCGGACCCATCACCTCCTACATCGCAGGGGCAGGCGGAAAGGTTACGGGTGTCCGGAATCTTTTTTCGCGGCGGTGTCAGCAGCCATCAGGGCGGCAGCCAGTGGGCGGCAGCCAGCGAGGTTTTAGGACGGCGCTACGATCGATGCATGCCTACGGTTCCGGAGTCCCGGAAGAAGGCCAGCACCTGGCAGTCGATGGTGGACAGCAACAAAGCCCTCCTTCTCCGGAAGACCGGCAAAGATACCAATTACTGGGTTGGGAAGGCCTGCGACGCCGGCATCCGGAACGACGGAGAGCTCCGCACCTGGATGCGTGACAGCTTTGGGGTGTCCGGGTACGCCCAATACGCGGTGTCCTGGGAGATGTTCGGCTATCCGCAATTTATGCTGCGTGACGCCGATGAACTGATTGACGGGCAGTGTGCCAACCACCCGCACCTAAGGCCCATCGCGGACGCCCTCCTGGCATGGGCGTCGGCAACCAACGGGGTGGAGATCCAGACGCGGAAGGGTTACGTGTCCCTTCACGGTGCTCGGCGGAAGTTCGCGCAAGTCACCCGGACCACCAACACTGCCGTGGACGTAACCCTCCGGCTCGACGCCCCTGCGGAGGGCCGGCTCGAAACCGTCAAGACCCGGGCCGATGACCCTTTCACCCGCAGGGTGCGCCTTACCTCAGCCGACCAGGTGGACTATGAACTTTTGGAGATCCTGGCCGTGGCGTTGGAGGAGAACAGCTGACCGTGAAGAACGGCTAAGCAGGATGCAGATCAGCTGACGAGGGTGTCCTGCGCCTGCTTAGTACCCCGCCGACCAGCCCAGCACGAGCTACGGGATCACGACGGCGGACACGCCACCGTCCTCAACCGTCACCTCGAAGACGGTGGTGGACCCGCCCGGTGACGGCACAGCGACCCGACGGGTGCCGTCCTGGGCTGCGAAGGCCTGGAACCGCATGTCCTGCGCCCAGTCGTAGTCCGGCCGGTCGGACACCGTACCCATGGGCAGCACCGCGCCTTCCCGGACCCAGGTTGCCGCTTCCATGACCGAGTACTCCTTGCGGTGCCACCGGGGGCCCGCCAGCTGCTCGCCGGTTTCCAGATGGGTCCACGTCCCTTCGGGCAGGTAGAAGGACACTGTGCCGGAGGGGTCCATCACAGGTGCCACCAGGAGGTCTGGGCCCAGCATGTACTGCCGGTCAAGATGTGCGCAGCCCGGGTCCTCCGGGAATTCCATGAACAACGGCCGCATCAGGGGAATGCCCTCTGCATACGCTTCTTCGGCCGCCATCTGCAGGTAGGGCATCAGTCGCATCTTCTGCTCCGTGAAGTGCCGAAGGACGTCCACGGACTCTTCGTCCACGAGCCACGGGACGCGGTAGGAGTTGGAGCCGTGCAGCCTTGAGTGCGAGGACAGCAGCCCGAACGCGATCCAGCGCTTGAAGATTTCCGGTTCAGGCGTGCCCTCAAAACCGCCGATGTCGTGGCTCCAGAACGAGAATCCCGACGCCGCCAGCGACAGTCCGCCGCGCAGCGATTCAGCCATCGCCGCGAAGGTGGACTCGCAGTCTCCGCCCCAGTGCACCGGCATGGTTTGGCCGCCTGCTGTGGCTGAGCGGGCAAAGACCACTGCTTCGCCCTCTCCCAGCTCCTTCGAAAGCAGGTCAAAAACCGTCCTGTTGTACAGCTGCGCGTAGTAGTTGTGCATCCTGGCCGGATCGGAGCCGTCATGCCACAGCACATCAGTGGGGATGCGCTCCCCGAAATCGGTCTTAAATGAATCAACGCCCTGGCCCAGCAGGCCGCGGAGTTTGTCCTGGTACCAGAGCACGGCGTCGGGGTTGGTGAAGTCCACCAGTCCCATCCCTGCCTGCCACATGTCCCACTGCCAGACAGAACCGTCCGGACGCTTGACCAGGAAGCCGCGTTCCAGGCCTTCCCGGAACAGGTGCGAGCGCTGGGCGATGTAAGGGTTGATCCAGACGCAGACCTTGAGCCCGCGGTCGTGCAGGCGGGCTAGCATGCCCTCCGGGTCCGGGAACGTGGCGGGGTCCCACACGAAATCGCTCCAATGGAAG
This sequence comes from Arthrobacter sp., assembly GCA_046717065.1. Classification (GTDB taxonomy): domain Bacteria; phylum Actinomycetota; class Actinomycetes; order Actinomycetales; family Micrococcaceae; genus Arthrobacter. Next base: position 55,855 of record JBKJVX010000248.1, read on the forward strand.
GACCGCATCCAGTGGCAGTCGAAGTGGAAGACAGAGAGTGGAAGGTTCCGCTCTTCCATGCCGTCGATGAAGGAGTTGACGGTCTTCTCGTCGTAGTCGGTGGTGAAAGATGTGGACAGCCAGAGCCCGTAGGACCACGCCGGGATCCGGGCGGGCCGGCCGGTCAGCTCCGTGTACCGGCGGATGATCTCCTTGGGTGTGGGCCCGTGGATGATGAAGTACTGCAGCTTCTGGCCTTCCACGCTGAACTGCGTACGGGAAACCACTTCCGAGCCCACCTCGAAGGACACCTTCTCCGGGTGGTTGACGAACACGCCGTACCCGTCATTCGTGAGGAAGAACGGCACGTTCTTGTACGCGAGGTCGCTGGAGGTGCCGCCGTCCTCGTTCCAGATGTCCACCGCCTGGCCGTTCTTCACGAAGGCGCCGAAGCGCTCGCCCAGGCCGTAGACGTTGGTGCCCACCCCGAGGCTGAGCTGTTCGTGCACAAAGGTCCGCCCGCCGTCGTCCGTGATGACGCCGACGCTGCGGGGAGTGGAGCTCGTCAGCAGCCTGCCGTTCCCGAAGAAGTCGACTCCCCAGTCGCCGGAAGTGCTGATCCGTGCCGTCAGCCCCCCGGAGGTGATGCTTGCGGTGTGGCCGCCGTCCTGGCTGAACTCCGCGGCGGATCCTGCCCGGTTCACTTCAAAATGCGGACCATTGTCCAGGCCGCCTTGGAAATGCTCGATGGTTACCCCAATGACGTCCGGCATCGGGGCGTCGAAGGTGACCGTCAGCTGGGGAAGGTTAAGCGCGTCGCCGCGGGAGGTGATGCGTTTGGTGGGCGCGTAGACGGTCATCGTCCCGCCGTCCACCACTACGTCCGATACGTCCCGGGGGTGCAGCGCGGAAAAGCCTTTGCGGTACAGCCAGTATCCGTCGGTGAATTTCATGGGATCTCAGTTTCCGTTCTCAATATGGTCAAAGTTGTTCTTGAGGACCAGTGCGCCGTACGGCTCCAGGGTTATGTCGGGTCCGTGGCTGTCCCCGGAGAGCAAGTCCACCGACTGCTCTCTGAGGCGTATCGTCCGCGGTTCCGGGCTGTGGTTCAGCAGGAAGTGGTAACCGCCGCGGGTGGCGAGTTCGACGTCGTCGGGCAGGTCCCCGGCGACGGGCACAGTCAGTCCCGCTTCCGCCACCGCCGCCCCAACAATGTTTCCCAGCGCTGCAGCGGGCAGGTCGCAGCCGATGTACCAGGCGGTCCCTTGGCCGTGGCTGTTGCGGACTGCTGCCGACTTCCCGGCAAGCGGGCCGGACGCGAAGGTGGCCACTGCGGCAGCGCTGGAACTGTGGAGGCGCAGGTCCTCCGACCAGACGGCGGCTTCGAGGCTGTCCGGCATTCCTCCGTTGGCCGCCGGGCCAATGGGACCGGGCTGCGCAAATTCAAGTCCAACGCTGCGGGCCAGCGGCCGCCATTCTTCCCCCGTAACCCCCAGCATGTCGGCCAGCACTGCAGGGAACCGTCCCTGCCGGAGGTGCCCGTTGCTGTCGGCCAATCCGCTGAAGGGGCCCACCACTGCAGTTCCTCCCCCGTGCACCCAGCCGGTCAGTGCCGCGGCATGTTCCTCGGCGAGGAGGAAAAGGCTGGGGACAAGCACCAGGTCGAAGCGGTCCAGGGCGGCAGCAGGATGCACCACCTCAACCGACAATCCGCGCCTCAGCAACGGCCGGTAGTAGGCCTGGAGCTGGTCCAGCACGCCCAACCTGTCACTGGGGCAGTCCGGAGACTCGGCAGCCCACCAGCTGTCCCAGTCGAACAACACGGCAATGCGGGAGCGTGAGGGGGTTCCGGCGAGGAGCCGGAGATTCTGAAGCCCGGACCCGAGAGCCGAGACTTCCCGAAACACGCGGGTGTCCTCCCCCGCCAGGGGTACCACTGCGGAATGGAAGCGCTCGGCGCCGAAGGCGGACTGGCGGAACTGGAAGAAACAGATTCCGTCCGAGCCCCGGGCCAGCGCAGACAGGGAGTCAACCCGCAGCGCGCCGGGTTCCTTGGCGCTGTTGTGCGGGCGCCAGTTTACGGCCGACGCCGCTGATTCCATCAGCAGCCAGGGCTGGCCCCCGGCCAGTCCCCGGCAGAGATCGTGGGTGAGCGCGCCCAGTTCCCAGGTTTGAGGTTGGGCCGGGTCCATGTACCAGTTGTTGCCGATCAAGTCCGTCTCGCCTGCGAAGCTGAAGTAGTCCGCCCCGCGGAAGAAGCCCATGAGGTTTGTGGTGACCGGGACGTCGGGAGAGTGCTGGCGGATGGTATCCCGCTCGGCGGTGAACAGCTTGAGCAGCGAATCCGAGGTGAAACGCTTGAAGTCCAGGACCTGGGTGGGGTTGTGCAGATAGGGCGCTGTGCGGGGCGGCAGGATCTCCTCCCAGCTGCTGTACGCCTGGCTCCAGAAGGTTGTGCCCCAGGCGGAATTCAGGTTGTCCAGGGAACCATAGCGGCGCAGCAGCCAGCCCCGGAACGCACCGGCCGTTTCGTCGTCGTAGCTGACCTGCCCGAGCTCATTGCCCACGTGCCACATCACGACGGCGGGATGCTTGCCGTAGCGCTCCGCCAGCGCGGCCGTAACCTGCAGAGCAGCGCTGCGGTACACCGCTGACGACGGCGAGAACTGGTTGCGTGAGCCGTACCAGAGAGTAGTCCCCGAGGCATCGGTGGGGAGCGTACTGGGGAAACGGTGTCCCAGCCACGGCGGCGGGGATGCGGTGGGCGTTGCAAGGCAAACATTGATGTTGCCTTCGTGCAGGAGCGCCAGGATCCGGTCCAGCCAGCCAAAGTCCCACCTGCCTTCGGATGGTTGCAGCCTCGCCCAGCTGAACACGCCCAGGGTGACGAGGTTTATCCCCGCTTGTTGCATCAGGCGGATGTCTTCGGGCCAGCTTTCTTCCGGCCATTGCTCGGGATTGTAGTCGGCGCCGAACAGCAACCCTGACTGCTGGGTTACGGAGTTCAGCCCGTGGCTGCGAAGATGCATCGAATTCCTTGGTTAAATGGGGGTATGCGTAATCGAAAGGCTTCAACTGCGGCGACGATCAGCGACGTAGCCAAAGAAGCCGGAGTTTCAACAAGTACGGTGTCCTACGTGATGAGCGGGAACCGTCCGATATCGAAAGAAACCCGCGATATCGTCGAAGCGGCAATGCGCCGCCTGAAGTACAGCCCGCGGTCGAGCGCCCGCGCGCTGGCCTCCAGCCGGTCCAATGTCCTGGGCCTTGTAGTGCCATTGCGCGCTGACGTGAACGTCGGCGTGGTCATGCAGTTCGTCACGGCCGTGGTGACCACTGCCCGCTCCTTCAACCAGGACGTCCTGCTGCTGACCCAGGACGACGCTGGCAGCATAGAGCGGGTGACGTCCCAGTCCATGGTGGACGGCCTGCTCATGATGGACATCGAAGCCCGCGATCCGCGCATTCCGGTGTTGGCCAGGCTGCAGAAACCGGCGGTTCTGATCGGCATGCCGGATGATCCGCGCGGCCTTAGTTGCGTCGACTTTGATTTTGCCGGGGCGTCCCGCACTGCGGTACGCCACCTGGCCGAACTGGGGCACCGGGGCATTGCATTCATCGGGTCTCCGCCGGCTTCCCTCCGCCGCCACGCTACCTATGCCGACCGCGCCCTGCGTGGATTCGAGGAGGCATGCCGCGCGCTGGAGGTTCATCATGTAGCCGTGGCGTGCGAGGCCAACTCGCCTGACCTGGCAAGGGCCCTGGACAAGGTCTTCACCGGCCCCGAGCCCATCACTGCTCTTCTGGTGCACAACGAGGGATTGCTGCCGATCCTGCGTGAGAACCTGGCCGTCCACGGCTTTTCCGTCCCTGAGGACATCTCCGTGGCGGTGATTGCGCCGGCAGATGTGGCCAAAGCTGCCGTCCGCCCCTGGACCTTTGTACCCATCCCCGCGATGGACATCGGCCGTGCCGCGGTGGAGATGGTGATGGACCGGCTGAGCCTGGAAAAACCCGCCGAGCTCCGGCTCATCGCCCCCACACTGACGGCTGGAGAAACCACCGCCGCGGTTCGATGACATGAGGTGAAGGGACGGCGCAGACTGGCCCCTCATCCCTTGACCGCCCCGATCATCACACCCTTGGTGAAGTGCTTCTGCACAAAGGGGTAGACGATCAGGATGGGCACCATGGCCAGCACGATGACGGCCATCTGCAGGGCCGGCCCCGCAGCGGCGCCAGTGCCCACGTCCACCTGGCCCGGAACCGAGACGCCCTGGAGCACGTAGGACCGTAGTACCACCTGCAGCGGGTTCATGTCGCTGTCGTTTATGTAGAGCACGGCGTTGAAGAAGGCCTTCCAGTAGCCAACGCCGTAGAACAGTCCGATCACGGCGGTAACAGCCTTGGACATGGGCAGCACAATCT
>JBKJVX010000249.1:0-3126 GCA_046717065.1 Arthrobacter sp.
GACTCTTTGAAAGTATACTCGAAATTGTCCCGTCAACCGAAACGCGCCCGCCCTCAAACAGTCGGGGGGCCGCTGTAGTTATTCCAAAAAGTCAGGGCGTGTGGCTCTTCAGCGCGTCCCGGATCTCCGTCAGCAGCGCGATCTGCGGGTCCTCGGCAGACTCCTTTTTCACGTCTTGGCCGATTCCCAGCCTGCGGTTGCGGCGCTCGATCATGAGGTTCATCGGCATCACGACAACGAAGTAAATCGCCGCGGAAACCAGAAGGAAATTGACGATGGCGGTCAACAGCACGCCAAACTCGATGAAGTTGCCGTTGAAATTCACTCTTGCGAAGCTGTCGAAGTTCGGCGAACCTGTCAGCCCGGCAATGAAAGGCATGAGTACCTTATTCACAAGGGCCGTCACTACCGCGCCAAAGGCGGTTCCAATAACGACGGCGACGGCAAGGTCAACAACATTGCCCTTCAAAATGAAATTCTTGAATCCAGTCAGCATAGGAACCAAGCTAGCGCATCGCGTTAGGGATACCCCGGCGCCGACCCCACGCCAAAGTACTCCTCGAGGGTAAAGATGCCGCGGTTGGCCATGTCGGTCGCGGCGTCCACGCCGATGTAGCGCAGGTGCCACGGCTCGTAGTAGTACCCCGTGATCGGGTGGAACATCCAGGGGTAGCGCACCACGAACCCGAACCGGTGTCCGTTCGCCTTCGCCCATATGGCCGCAGGCTGGTCTGCGAAGCACGGTTGGAAACCGCACGCGCCCCCGCCGTCGGCGATGTCAAAGGCCCAGCCGGTCTGGTGTTCCGAATATCCCGGCCGGGCGCTCGCCGTGTCGGCATCGGCTTGGCCGCGGGAGGCAACATAGCCGTTGTAGGTGGCCACCTGTGTGCCGTAGGAGCGGTATCCGCTGGCCAGCTCCATCGCCACCCCGTCCCGCGCGGCCGCCGCGAACATCGCCTCTGCCGCGGCCGCCGTCGTACTGTTCAGCAGGGCCGCCTCGCCGGACACGGTCATGCCCACGGCCGGGCGTACCAGGTCAGCCGGCACATAATCTGCCGGGATCAGCGGCCGGTGCTTGTTGACCACCAGCCAGGGGCTCGCAGGGTCGGTGAGGGAGAACTGGCGCGGCAAAGCCAAGGAGGGCGACGGCGTCGGGGACGGTTCCGGAGGCGGGGGAGCCGCCGTCGTGGCTTCCGCCGTCGGAATGGGAGATGCGGAGGGCAACGGGGAAACGGAAGGCGAAGCAGAAGTGGAACCCGACGACGGCGGGACCGACGCGGGTGCTTCCGGCGTGCAGGCAGCCAACACAGAGAGTCCTGCCCCCGCCGCGAGGAAACGGGCGAAGCTGCGCCGGCTGGTCGCCGTCTGCCTGGAAGCTTCGGCAGGCGTGCAGTCGTAGCACACCCGTGCTAAACCTTCCGAAGGAGCATGCGGCGGATGGAATGGTCCGCGTCTTTGGTCAGCACCAGCTGGGCGCGGCCGCGTGTGGGGAGGACGTTCTCCTCCAGGTTCGGTTCGTTGATGCGCTTCCAGATGTCCCGGGCAGTGCTCTCAGCCTCGTCGTCGGACAGTGCTGCGTACCGGTGGAAGTAGGACTCCGGCTGCGCGAATGCCGTGCTGCGGAGCTTGCGGAACCTGTCCACGTACCACTCCTCGATGTAGGACGTCTTGGCATCCACATAAATGGAGAAGTCAAAGAAATCGCTCAGCGCCAGTCCCTGCCGGCCGTCATGCCGCGGCCGCGCCGGCGCCAGGACGTTAAGCCCTTCCACGATCAGCACGTCTGGCCTGCGGACCACTACTTCCTTGCCGGGAACGATGTCGTACGTGACGTGGGAGTACCAGGGAGCGCGGACTTCCTCGGCGCCGCTCTTGATTTCGCTCACAAAGCGCAGCAGCGCCCGGCGGTCGTAGGACTCCGGAAAGCCCTTCCGCTCAAGCAGTTGCCGACGTTTCAGTTCAGCCAGCGGGTACAGGAAACCGTCAGTGGTGATGAGTTCCACATTGGGCGTGCCAGGCCAGCGGCGCAGCATTTCGCGGAGTACACGGGCGATGGTGGACTTGCCGACGGCGACCGAGCCTGCCACGCCGATGACAAATGGCGTGCGCTGGGTTTGCTCGCCCAGGAAGGTGGTGGTGGCCGCGTGAAGCTGGCCCGCGGCCTCAACATACAGGTGCAGGAGCCTGGAGAGCGGAAGGTAGACCTCCCGGACCTCCTTGATGTCCAGGGGGTCGCCAAGGCCGCGGAGACGGTCAATATCCTCCTGATTAAGAGGCTGTTCCATCTCATCGGCGAGCCGGGACCAGGTCTGCCGGTCCAGCTCAACGAACGGGGAGACGCCTTCGCCGTTCGCTTCATTGCGTTGCACAGTCACTTTAGAGATTCTGCCCCCAGCCCGGCTGAGAGCGAAATGCGGGCGCGCACTTACACAGGGGAGCATACAACAGAAGCGGCTCCCGGTGACCTTTGGTTTAAAGCTAGGGCACCCCTGCCGATAGTCTTGAGCCTATGTGTGGAATCGTAGGATACGTGGGCCGTTCTGGTAACGGCGGAAGTCACAGTGCGCTGGATGTTGTCCTGGAGGGACTGCGCCGCCTCGAGTACCGGGGCTATGACTCCGCAGGGGTCGCCGTGGTGTCCCAGGGTTTGATCGAGTCGCGGAAGAAGTCGGGGAAGCTGAGCAACCTGATTGCCGAGCTGGAGGCCCGGCCGCTGCCGGAAACCGTCACCGGTATCGGCCACACCCGCTGGGCGACGCACGGTGGGCCGACGGACCGGAACGCGCACCCGCACCTGGCTGATGGCGGCAAGCTCGCCGTGATCCACAACGGCATCATTGAAAACTTTGCCGAGCTGAAGCTTGAGCTGCTGGATAAGGGCGTGACGTTCCTGTCCGAGACGGACACCGAGGTGGCCGCGGCGCTGCTGGGGGATATCTTCCGGAACAAACTGGGCGGGGACGCCTCCGACGGCGGCCTGACCCGCGCGATGGAGCTCACCTGCCAGCGCCTGGAGGGCGCTTTCACCCTGCTGGCGGTCCACGCTGACCAGCCCGACGTGGTGGTGGCCGCCCGGCGGAATTCGCCGCTGGTGGTGGGTCTGGGCGAGGGGGAGAACTTCCTGGG
>JBKJVX010000250.1:0-11011 GCA_046717065.1 Arthrobacter sp.
GGTCTGTTTTCTGTGGCACTGGCCTGCGGGTTACCCCGAGTGGGCGTTACCCACCACCCTGCTCTGCGGAGCCCGGACGTTCCTCGAGCCACTTGCGTGACGCGCGGCCGCCTGGTCAACCCATCCGGATCCAGTCTACCGGCGCCGTGCCGCATTCCCTCCGCCGGTAGGATCGGACGGTGCTGATTCTGCTTCCCCCCTCTGAAGGCAAGACACCCGCGGTCCGTGGATCCGCCGTCGACTGGCCCGCGCTGAGCTTCCCGCAGCTGAACTCCTACCGGGCCAAGGTGCTGGACGCGCTGGGTACGGTGAGCGCGCACGAGGACGCCCTCGCCTTGCTGGGGGTCGGGGCATCGCTGAAGGACGACGTCGAGCGCAACACCCGGCTTCGTGCTGAACCGGCGGCTCCGGCGCACCAGATTTATTCAGGGGTGCTTTACGACGCACTGGGCTACAAGACACTTACTGCCGGCCAACGCCGCAAGGCGGACGAGTCGGTCCTCGTCATTTCGGCGCTCTGGGGCGCCATCCGCTTCGGCGACAATGTGCCTGCCTACCGGTTGTCCATGGGAACGGCGCTGCCCGACGTCGGACGCCTCGCCTCATTCTGGAAACCGCAACTCGCCGATGCGCTGGCCGGCGCCGTTTCAGGGCACCTGCTGGTGGACTGCCGGTCCAGCACCTACGCGGCAGCGTGGGCTCCGCCGGCCACCCAAACAGTTACCGTCAATGTCTTTACCGAGGTCAACGGCGTCCGGAAGGTAGTCAGCCATTTTGCAAAGCACACCCGCGGTGAGCTGGCACGGCATCTCCTGGCCCGGCGGGGCAAGGCACCGGATTCGCCAGTGCAGCTGCTGAATGCCAGCCGCGAAAAGTGGGAGGCCGAACTTGTGGAAGGTTCGGCACGGAAGCCACACGCGCTGAACATCATCCTGCCGGGCTGATTCGCCCCGCCACTCCCCAACTAAGTAGCGCTAAGTGTCGTTATGACGCTCCGAAACGACACCTAGCGCTACCCAGTTCGGTCAGGCCCACTCTTCCGAGCGCACCAGGATGGCGCCGGAGTCCGGGCAAAACACGATGGCGTCGGCGGCCGCAGCCTTGATCTCGGCGAGGTCGCCGGGGCTCAACTTCATTCCCGAGGCCTCGGACGTTCCGTGGAACAGCCTTGCGGCGCCCACTCCGCGCTTCGCCAGGGTCTTTTCGTACACGGCCAGCATTCCGGCGTCGAGGGCGGCTGCAAACTCTGCACGCTGGCTCCGGAGCCCACTGGCTTCCGCCTCAACTTCGGCAAGGGCTGCATTTAGCTCGGCCCGGATGCTGCCGAAAGATCCCTGGATGTCGTCCACGATCCCCTGCTGCTTAGCCTGCCTGGCGCGGAGCGAATCGAGCCGTTCCATGACCTCGAGTTCCACGTCTTCCAGGTCCGAGCGCCGCTTGTTCAGCGAGGCGATGTCCTTCTGCAAGGCGACCAGGTCCTTGGACAGCCCGGTTCCGCTGTTGAGCCTTGCCTCATCCCGTTCGATCCGGGACGCAACCTGCTCCACGTCCGCCTCGGCGCGCTTCAGTTCGGCTTCGGCATCGTGGACGGCCACCTTCGCGGCGCCCAGCTCACCGTTGGCGACGGACAGGGCGGCTTCGAGATCCTTGATCCTGGGATCATTCTCCAACGAGCGGCGGCGGTTAGCGAGCGACTTCAGCCTGGCGTCCAGCCCCTGCAGCTCAAGCAACTTCAACTGTTCCGCCGGTGCTGCCTTCGCCACTGTTACCTCCGCTTAATTACTTCCGGCCGGGGCCGGGCACCTGAACGGCGCTTCCTAGACTCTAGCGCCTGCCCTGCTCCCCTGCCTCGCGGCGGACCCGCACGCCAGGCTTAGCCCGGAGTCAGGATGAAGTCCCAGGGGTCGCTGTTGGTGGTGCTGACCTGTATTTCGACGTCGTGGCCCTGGTCGGCGAGGACGTTGCCCAACGCTGCGGCGGCTGCCGGCAGCCACAGCCACTCGCTGGCGAAATGCGATACGTCCACTAGGTAGGGCCGGCCGTTCAGCGCCGCTTCCCGGGCCTCGGACGCCGGGTGGTGGCGAAGGTCGGCGGTGACATACACGTCCGCGTTGCTGGCGCGCACCTCATTGAACAGCGAATCCCCGGCACCGCCGCAGACTGCAATCCGTCGGACCAGGCCGTCCTTGTCCCCGGAGACGCGCACGCCCCCCGCCACGGAGGGCAGTATGCCGAAGACACGTGCTGCGAAGTCACCCAGGGTCATGGCGTCCGCCAGGTCACCGACGCGCCCGATTCCCTCTTCCGGGAGGCCATTCGCTGCCACAGTGAGCGGGGCGACGTCCTGCAGGCCCAGGGCATCGGCGAGTACGTCGGACACACCCCCGACGGCGGAATCACCGTTGGTGTGCACGGTCAGGAGCGCAGTGCCCGACTCGATGAGCCGGTGGACAGCCCGTCCCTTGGCGGTGGTGGCAGCGACTGTGGTGACACCTTTGAGCAGCAGCGGGTGATGGGTTATCAGGAGCTCCGCGCCCCATTCCACCGCCTCCTCGATCACCTCAAGCGTGGGGTCGACGGCAAACATCACCCGGGTCACCGCAGCCGAGGGATGCCCCGCCACCAGCCCAACCTCGTCCCAGTGCTCCGCCAGGGACTCAGGCCACAGCTCCTCCACAGCCAGGAGCATCTCACCCAGGGTGGGAGCCTGGGGCCGGCCGTCCGCTGCCTCCGCGCCGGAGGGGGCGCCGCCGTCGTGATTCTCCTGGCCGGTAACGTCAGTGTCCACAGGTTCCATAGTCTTAGTTTTACCCCATCGCCCCGCCCGTACCGCATGTTTGAAGCGGCGCCGCACAAGGGCCAGGGAATCATCCGGTGCCGCGAACCATTGAAGAGGTCATGAAAACTTTTGTTTTAGGCGGAGGCTGCTTCTGGTGCCTCGACGCCGTCTACCAGAAGACCAAGGGCGTCACCTCAGTGGTGTCCGGCTACACGGGGGGCCACGATCCCCACCCGGACTACTACTCGGTCTGCAACGGCACCACCGGCCATGCCGAAGTGGTGGCCGTGACCTTCGACGAGGACGTGATTCCGGCGGAGGTCATCCTGGACATGTTTTTCGCCCTGCACGATCCCACAACGCTCAACCGGCAGGGGTACGACGTGGGCACCCAGTACCGCTCGTCCATGTTCTACGAGACCACGGAAGAGAAGATCCTCTTCGAGGAAGCCATCGAACGGAACCAGGCCCTGTGGGCGAACCCCCTCGTCACCGAGGTCAGCAGGCTCCCCCGGTTCTACGTTGCCGAAGAGTTCCACCAGAACTACTACGCCAAGCATCCGGAGCAGGGGTACTGCCAGGTGATCATCAATCCCAAGCTCGCCAAGGCCAGGAAATATTACTCTGCATGGCTTAACGCTTAGCGGCTGTTACGCGGCCTCGTTAGGCTGACCTCAGTATTCACCCCTCACAAGATAGGCGTATCTACATGGCACGGATCTATGACGATGTAACACAGCTGGTCGGCGGCACGCCGCTGGTCAAGCTCAACCGGCTCAGCGAGGGGCTGGAAGCCACGGTCGCCGTCAAGCTCGAGTTCTACAACCCTGCCAACAGCGTCAAGGACCGCATTGGCGTGGCAATCGTTGACGCCGCGGAGAAGTCCGGGGCCCTGAAGCCCGGCGGAACCATCGTTGAAGGCACCTCCGGCAACACCGGTATCGCCCTGGCCATGGTGGGAGCTGCCCGCGGCTACAAAGTCATCCTGACCATGCCGGAGACCATGTCCACCGAGCGCCGGGTCATGCTGCGCGCCTTCGGTGCCGAGATTGTCCTGACGCCGGGTTCCGAAGGCATGCGCGGTGCCGTGGAAAAGGCCCAGGAAATTGTCGCCAACACCGAGAACTCCATCTGGGCCCAGCAGTTCGCCAACGAGGCGAATCCCGAAATCCACCGCAACACCACCGCTGAGGAAATCTGGGCTGACACTGACGGCGCCGTGGACATCTTCGTCGCGGGCGTGGGCACCGGCGGTACGGTCACCGGTGTCGGCCAGGTCCTGAAGGAACGCAAGCCCGGCGTCCAGATCGTGGCCGTGGAGCCCAAGGACTCCGCGATCCTCAATGGTGGCGCACCCGGCCCTCACAAGATCCAGGGCATCGGCGCAAACTTTGTCCCCGAAATCCTGGACACCAACGTCTACGACGAAGTCCTGGATGCCACGCTCGAGGACTCTGTCCGCGTAGCCCGTGAGCTCGGCGTCAAGGAAGGCATCCTCGGCGGCATCTCCTCCGGCGCCATCGTGTGGGGCGCCCTGGAACTGGCCAAGCGCCCGGAGAACGCAGGCAAATTGATCGTGGCCGTGGTTTGCGACTTCGGCGAGCGTTACATCTCCACGGTGCTCTATGACGACATCCGCGGCTGATTAGAACCGCCATTCGCCCGTTTCCTGTAGAAAGAACTTTGTGGGCTTTTTCGCAAGACTAAAGGAAGACCTCGACGCCGCCCGGTCCCACGACCCGGCGGCTCGAGGTTCTTTCGAGAACTTTTTCGCCTATTCCGGCCTGCATGACATCTGGATCCACCGGCTGACGCACCGTCTGTGGCAGAACCCGGCCCTGCGTTTCCCTGCGCGGCTGATCTCCCAGCTGGGCAGGTTCGTCACCGGCATCGAGATCCATCCCGGCGCCACGATCGGCCGCCGGTTCTTTATTGACCACGGCATGGGTGTGGTGATCGGTGAAACGGCGGAGATCGGCGAGGACGTGATGATGTACCACGGCGTCACGCTGGGCGGCCGCTCCTTGGCGAGGATCAAGCGGCATCCCACCATCGGCGACCGTGTAACCATCGGCGCCGGCGCGAAGATCCTGGGACCGATCACTATCGGCGAGGACAGCGCCGTGGGCGCCAACGCGGTGGTTGTGAAGGACGCGCCGCCGGAATCGATCGTCACCGGCGTTCCCGCCAAGTGGCGCCACCGGGACGCGCAGCGGGAGACAAAGCCCGCCGTTGACCCGGCTGAGTACGAGATCGAATACCATCTCTGACCCTCACCCCGCCACCCGCTTCAGCACTGCCATCACCACTACGTCGTAGAGGCGGTCAGTGAGTAGTCCTCGCCAGCCCAAAAACGTTGACATCGAATTGCCGCCGCCCTTCGGCCGGCACCACCTCTTCGAGTGCGCCGAACGAGCCGTACCCGGCGTTGTTCACCAGGACGTCAATGTGCCCGTGTTCCGCCATCACGCGGCCGACGGCGGCACGCATCGATTCGTCGTCCGTTACGTCCAGTGCCAGGACAATGACCCCCAGGGCCTTCAGCGGTTCCATCCGGTCCACGCGGCGGGCGCCGGCGTAGACGACGAACCCATTGCTGCGAAGCTTCCTCGCTGCTATAAAGCCGATTCCGGCGGACGCTCCGGTGACTATCGCTACTGGCTGGGGCAAGCGGGACTCCCTCGCTGGGCGTGTTAGGCCCGCGCGGGGACAGCAACGGCCGGAAGCTCCCGGAGTAGCTGGGAACTGCCGGCCGCAGGTGGGCTGTCAGTTCGTGACTAGTGGGTGTCCACTGCCTCGATTTCGGACTTGTCCTCGCCCCAGAGGGTGTGGAACGTGCCTTCTTCATCCACGCGGCCGTAGGTGTGGGCACCGAAGAGGTCCCGCTGGCCCTGGATCAGGGCGGCAGCAACGCGCTTGCGGCGCAGGCCGTCGTAGTAGGCCAGCGAGGAGGAGAACACGGGCACCGGAATACCCAGCTGGACAGCCGTGGCAACAACGCGGCGCCAGGCCGGAACAGCCTCGGCGATGGCCTTGGTGAAGGCCGGAGCGAACAGCAGGTTGGCAGGCTTCTCGTCAGCTGCGTAAGCCTTGGTGATGTCCTTCAGCAGCTCGGCGCGGATGATGCAGCCGGCGCGCCACAGCGAAGCAATCTCGTCGAGCTTCAGCTCCCAGCCGTATTCCTTGGCTGCGGACGTGAGCATGTCCAGGCCCTGTGCGTAGGACACCAGCTTGGAGGCGTACAGGGCCTGGCGGACGTCCTCGACGAACGTCTCCGGAATTTCCACCGAAGCCTCGTTGCCGGCCAGGAGCTCCTGGCCCAGCTTGCGCTGGCCCGCCTGCGAAGACAGGGCCCGGGCGAACACGGATTCAGCGATGCCGGAGACCGGAGAGCCCAGTTCCAATGCGGAGATGACGGTCCAGCGGCCGGTGCCCTTCTGGCCGGCGGCATCCACCACGACGTCAACGAACGGCTTGCCGGTCTTGGCGTCCACGTGGCCCAGGACCTCTGCCGAGATTTCGATCAGGAAGGAGGAGAGCTCGCCCTTGTTCCACTCAGAGAAGATCTTGGACTGCTCGGCCGGCTCGATGCCTGCACCGGAGCGCAGCAGGTCGAACGCTTCGCCGATGACCTGCATGTCGGCGTATTCGATGCCGTTGTGGACCATTTTGACGAAGTGGCCAGCGCCGTCGGTTCCCACCCAGGCGCAGCACGGCTCGCCGTCGACCTTGGCGGAGATCTTTTCCAGCAGCGGACCGAGGGCCTTGTAGGACTCCTTGGAACCGCCGGGCATGATGGAGGGGCCGTTGAGGGCACCTTCTTCACCGCCCGAGACGCCGACGCCCACGAAGTGCAGGTCCTTCTTGGCCAGCGCGGCTTCGCGGCGGCGGGTGTCCTCGTAGTGGGAGTTGCCGGCGTCGATGATGATATCGCCGGCCTCCAGCAGCGGTTCGAGCTGCTCGATGACGGAGTCAACGGGCTTGCCGGCCTTCACCATGATCAGGACGCGGCGGGGCTTCTCCAGGGAGTCCACCAGCTCCTGCAGGGTTTCGGTGCGGACAAAGTCGCCGTCCGAGCCGTGCTTCTCCAGCAGGGCGTCAGTCTTTTCCACCGAACGGTTGTGCAGTGCGACCGTGAAGCCGTTCCGCGCGAGGTTGCGGGCCAGGTTGGCGCCCATCACCGCTAGGCCGGTGACACCGATGTGTGCAGACATCAAAACTCCAATTCATACGTGCGTTGGATGTGCAGTGGCTCCCTTTGCGCGGAAGCACGGTTGCAGACTATGGGTCTCAATAAAGCATATATATTCACGGGGTCACAGGAAAGTAACGCCCACCTATTGGAACCTTTTGTGTCGTTACCCGTCCAGGGCCAAAGGCAGGTGGAGCAGTGGCTGCCACTAGGCTTAGCAGCATGACCACCAGCCTCCACCACCGTGCCATCGAGAATCTGGGCACCCGAATCGTCTCGGGCAACCTGCCCGCTGGCCACGTGATACTGGCGGAGCAGCTGGAGGACGAGCTGAAGGTGTCGCGGTCGGTCATCCGCGAGGCAGTCCGCGTACTGCAGTCCCTGGGCCTGGTGGAAACCACCAAGCGGGTGGGCATCCGGGTCCTGCCGCCGAGCCGCTGGAACCCGTTCGATCCCCAGGTTATCCGCTGGCGCCTTGCCAGTGACGCGCGGGGCGCCCAGCTGCGCTCACTCGCCGAGCTGCGCGCCGCCGTCGAACCCGCGGCGGCGGAACTGGCCGCCGGGAACGCCCCCGCGCCGCTGCGCCTGGAACTCGTGGACGTCGCCTACGCCATGCGCGACGCCGGACACCACGGTGACGTGCCCCGCTTCCTGGAGCTGGACATCCAGTTCCATTCCCTGCTGCTCTCGGGCTCGGGAAACGAGATGTTCGCAAACCTGATGGGGCAGGTGGCCGAGACACTGACGGGGCGCACCGTCCATGGCCTGATGCCCGATCACCCGCACGAGGCCGCCCTGCAGTGGCACGTCGACGTCGCGGAGGCCATCGCCCGCGGCGATGCCGAGGCGGCCCGGGACGCCGCGGACCGGATCATGCGCCGGACCATGTCCCAGATGTCGGATACCTGGACCGAACAGCCGCGCGTTTTCATCCCCGTGCGCCGCTAGCCCCACCGTACCGGCGGGAAATCCGACACTGCCGACACACAACGCGGACAACTTCTTGTTTCGGGGAGTTCACGGTATATTCATGTCAGGCCCTCCACCGCGGCATCCCCCAATAGTCGCGGTGGAGGGTTTTCCAATGCCCAAGTACGCCCAACAGCGCGTTTCAGGCTGCGTCCGCGACTGCTTCGCGCAGGCGCCACCCACCGCCCATGCCGTCCCTTTCCAGCAGCATGGTGGTCAGCGCGGAGCCGCTGTTTCCTCCGAGCCTCACCTGGACCTGCAGGACTTCGACGTCCACCCGGCCGAGGCCTTTGGGCATCCTGCGGTTGACTTCCCACCAGCTAACGCGCTCAAACCACCGGACTGGTTCGGCACCCACAGACCATTCCCTGCCGTTGCTCACTACCGCCGTAGGCATTCCGTCGCTTCCCGTCCGCACCATCACATGTTCCATGCCTGCAAACTACGGCGGGGCACTGACATTGGGCCGCAACGAAAAAACCCTGCAGTTTCCGCCATTACGGCGAAAACTACAGGGTTTCCTTGTGGGTCCTACCGGGATCGAACCGATGACATCCACGGTGTAAACGTGGCGCTCTACCAGCTGAGCTAAAGACCCATTGCGCTGAATCCGGTGCTTCAGCGCCGCAACCAACGAACATAGACTCTACCCGACGCAGGCCGCCAAACGCGAATCGGCGCGGCACGCGTCCCTGCACGCACCCCCTACAGGGGCGGGAGCTCGGCGGCGAGCCAGGTCAGCGATTCGCTGACGCCCGCGTCCAGCTTTATCGTTGCTTTGTCATCGCCGCGGGTCTCCCCCCGGTTGATGATGATCACCGGCTTCCCGACCTTGGCGGCGTGCCTTACGAAGCGCAAGCCACTCATCACTGTCAGTGATGATCCGGCCACTACCAGCGCACCGGCATCGTCAACCATCCGGTATGAGCGCTCAACGCGCTCTTTCGGAACATTCTCGCCGAAGTACACGAAGTCGGGCTTCAGCGTTCCGCCGCATGCAGGGCAGACAGCGACCACGAAGCTGCTGATCAGCGCCTGGTCCTCGACGGTGGCGTCTGCATCCGGCGCTATCTCCACAAGACCCGATTCCGCGGCGCGTGACAGGAAGTCCGGATTCAGCTCCTCGAGCACTCCCGCAAGCAAGCGCCGGGAGTAGGTACGGCGGCACTGGAGGCAAACCACCTGGTCATACCTGCCATGCAGGTCAACCACATTGATACTTCCGGCGTCTTCGTGGAGCCGGTCAACGTTCTGGGTGATCAAGCCGGTGAGGAAGCCGCGCCGCTCGAGTTCGGCGGCCGCGTGGTGGCCCTGGTTGGGATCAGCGTGCCGGAGATGTGACCAGCCGATATGGTTTCGTGCCCAGTAGCGCTGACGGTTGGCCTCGTCCTTGATGAACTCCTGGTACGTCATGGGGGAACGCGGAGGCGAGCCCGGTCCGCGGTAGTCCGGAATGCCCGAATCGGTACTCAGCCCGGCGCCAGTCAGCATGGCAAAGGGGTTGCCTGCGAGAACCCCGCGAATCTGCAGCAGGACCTCGAGCGCCTCAGCGGAAGGACGCGTTGCCTTGACGGGCGGCATGCTGGCGAAGCCTGTCAGGCCTACACCCGCCCGCCGCTGTTCCATGGCCGGTCAGGCCTGCCCCAGGCCGGCCAATGCGGTGCGGTATTCCTGAAGGTCCCGGGCCTGGCCGCGCGGGTTCACCACCGAGTAGCGGACGTGTCCGGCGGCGTCAATGATGAATGTGCCGCGCTTCGCCATGCCGCTGTCCGCATCGAAGACGCCGTAGGCGCGGGCCACGCCACCGTGGGGCCAGAAGTCGGCCAACAGGTCGAAGCTGTAGCCTTCCTGCGCGGCGTAGGCGCGCAGGCTGAACTTGCTGTCGACGGAGATGGCCAGAACCGTGGCATTCGCATCCTCGAACATCGCCAGGTTGTCGCGTATCTCGCCGAGTTCCCCGGTGCAAATACCGGAGAAAGCGAACGGATAAAACACCAGGGCTACGTTCTGGCCACGAAGGGATGACAGCCGGACGGGTTCGCCGAACTGGTTGCTGAGTTCGAAGTCAGGTGCCGTCCCGCCAATCGCGGGCACAACTACGGAAGCAGCGTCAAGCGCTGCCGTCACTTGTTTTTCCTCATCACCAGGCGGGCTGCACTCCAGTCCTTGGACACGCCTGCCGAGGTTGTGACGTGCAGGCCGGCGGTCGGTGCAGCTTCCTGGATGTCAGCCGGTGAAACGTACCCGGCCCTGCCGGACTTCGGAGTGAGGACCCAGACAACGCCGTTTTCGCTGAGGGTGGTCAGCGAATCCATGAGGCTGTCCACCAGATCGCCGTCGCCGTCGCGCCACCAGAAGATGACGGCATCCGCCACCTCATGGTCGTCCTCATCCAACAGCTCCGAGCCCGTAAGGTCTTCAATATCGTCACGTAAGTCGAAATCGACGTCGTCGTCGTAACCGAACTCCTGAATCAGATCCCCATTCTTGAAACCCAATTTTTCCGCCACATTTACCGAAGTGGCGGCGTCGGCCTCGCTCACGTGTTCCTCCAATGCCTCATATATGCAGTGCGCATAGTGATTTCCATTACTCCCAAGCCAACACCCTTTGTGCCTGCGCTTCAAGCTGGCTCCCCCGGGATGGCGCATATTCTGCGTCACACCGGCGTGGCCAGCCCGCCCGCAGCGGCTTTTCGTCACACAACCAGTATGACGGCGAAATACAACAGAGCCGTCCAAGCCGCGGCTACGCATCGTGTTGCGGACAGAGTTAGAGTGGCAGGTGACAACTATGCCTGCGGGGCAACAACCCTGTAACTCCAATGCAGACGTAGGAATGCTAGGACCCTGCCCGGCACACATGACCGGGCTGTTGTAACCGATACGTCGCACACGGCGTATATACGCCGGGCGGTCACCCTGCCCGGCCTGAGTGCGCCATCAATGCGCGCAAAGAGAGGTTGGACGTGGCTGCAGGAGAAGATACCTCCCATATCCTCAGCGGGTTGACTAACCAGCTGCCTGATCGTGATCCGGAAGAGACCGCCGAGTGGGTTGAGTCCCTGGATT
>JBKJVX010000251.1:0-4784 GCA_046717065.1 Arthrobacter sp.
CGTTGAGGGTGTCAACCAGGTCCACCTTCGGGTTCAACTTGCCGGAAACCGCGGCCGTCAGGGTGGTAAGGATCGGGTTGTTCGATGCTGCGACAGCCACCGGATCCAGTGCCATGCCTTCGACGGAGCCCGCGCCGGTGGGGACCTTCTCGGCGTACCCTGCACAGCCCGGCCCAACGAGGTTGGCGGCCGGGTCCATGGTGGCGGCAGAAGCGCTGGCTGACGGGGAAGGGGCCATGCTGGAGGTCGAGGGTGCGGCCGCCGGGGCGGAGGAAGTCTCGGTGCCGGCCGAGCCGCCACACGCCGTGAGGCTCAGAAGAGCGGCAGCTGCGACGCCTGCGACCGTGAAAGTTGTGCGCTTGATTGTCTGCATTTCGGTTCTCCTTGGGTTTTGGCGTTTCGCCTGGCCGCGGACCGGATGTCCGGGGCGGTGTTTGTGTTTGCGTCTGGCTGGTGGGCACCTGCCCTGGGCTGGTGTCTCAATGGGTATTCGGCAGTTGCGCGAATCCGGATGGGTCAAACGTCAAGGAGTTTTCTGCGGGGCCCGAATGTGTTGGGTTTCCGGCCCAGGGGCTGCGGGCAGGGGGCGGGCATTAACAAAAAGAGATCCCCCGGCCGGAGCCGAAGGATCTCTTTTTTCTTCAGTGTGCGCAAGGGGGGACTTGAACCCCCACGCCCGAAGGCACAGGAACCTAAATCCTGCGTGTCTGCCAATTTCACCACTCGCGCTTGGCCCGGCAGCGCGTTTCAGACCGTCAGTAACAGGGCTGTAAAACGTACGACGCCGAATGCCAGTTTTTATTGTAGCGTCGCGCAGGCGGGGCCTGCGTCAGCGGCGGTCCGGTCAGGCTTCCAGCTTCAGGTCCCGGCGCAGCTTGGCCACGTGTCCTGTGGCGCGGACGTTGTACTGGGCCAGCGCCACCTTGCCATCCGGATCAACCACGATGGTGGAACGGATCAGGCCCTGGTAGGTCTTGCCGTAGTTCTTCTTTTCGCCCCATGCCCCGTAGGCCTCGGCCACGGCATGCTCCTCGTCCGAAAGCAACGGGAAGCTAAGGGATTCCTGGGCAGCAAATTTAGCCAGTTTCTCCACCGGGTCAGGGGAAATGCCGAGCACGTCGTATCCCGATGACTGCAGGGAGGCCAGGCTGTCGCGGAAATCGCAGGCCTCCTTGGTGCACCCGGGTGTTGATGCTGCGGGGTAGAAGTAGACGATGGCATGGCGGCCCGGGCGCGGTGCCAGGCTGACGTCCTTACCGGCTGAATCCTTGAGCGTGAACGCGGGTGCGTCGTCACCGGTTACGAGTTTGTCAGCCAATGTTTTTCTCCTTGTCGCAGGCGGGACACACCAGCCTAGTAATCAGACTGGAGGAGTGCTAATCGACACTTGGCTATACTTGCTGCTATGCCTGATATGGATCACTGGCCCACAGGGCGCCTCTTGTCCACTGCTGCGCGCCTCGTCGAACACTCATGGAATGAAAAACTCGGGGCCATCGGCCTCACCCATGCTGGTGTTATCGCTATTGAGGTTCTCAACGCGCAAGGACCTATGACACAGGCGCAGCTTGCCCAGTATGTGCGGGTTCAGGCGCAGACCATGGGCAAAACCCTCAGCAGGCTGGAGTCCCACGGCCACATTGCGAGGGTCCGCAGCACATCGGACCGCAGGAGTCACGTGGTGTCGCTCACCGAACGGGGCAAGGAAGCCGTTGCAGCTGCCGTGGAGATGGAGCGCTCGGTGCTGGCCGCAGCCACTATCGACCCCGACGTCCTGCGGCAGGAGCTCCAGGCAGTTGTCAGGGAACTGGCAAGCCAGTTTGGATCGCCCGCAACCGGAGCACTTCTGGACAACCCCTCCATGACCCCCTAAGCATCGCTGCCAGTACCGCCGGTGCTGCCGGCATTCAGGCGTGATTCCAGCTTCCTGGCGAAGCTGGCGTCACGCCTTTCTTTTTGCCCGGGCGCCAGCGATGGCTGCCAACCCTGCTATTGCCGATTGAACGCCGCAGGCACCGGATAAAACAAAACAGCCCCCGGCCCGCGTTTCCGCAAGCCGGAGGCTGTTTTCCCAGTGGTGCACCCCCCGGGACTTGAACCCGGAACCCATTGATTAAGAGTCAATTGCTCTGCCAATTGAGCTAGAGGTGCATCTTTTGTTTCGATCGTTTGGGGCTTTTTATTTCCCCGTTGATCTCCGCAACGACATGAAACTCTACACGAACTTCTGGTGCATGTGAAATCGAGGCCCCCCAGCACTTCCGGCTTGGCCCGATGGCGGCGAAACCAGCACAACGTCAGGGTTTTCATTGTTAATCAGCAGCCAAAAACCGCCATCGGGCGTGCGCGCTACGTCCCGGATCCGCCCGCACTCCCGTGTGAAATGGACCACAGGGATGTCAGCTTCTTCCTTGGGGGTACCGTCTACATCCGCCGGCCGGCGCCGGGCCTGCTCCACTAGACCCGCCTCCGCCTTGGCGCCCGAAATCCTGCGGCCTCAGCGTGGGCCGCGGATTCAAACCACACTTCAGCACGGATTTGCTCATATTCGGGGTATCCCTCCTCGTAGTAGACCATCGCGCCGGCATCCCCTTTGACGGTGTAGTCCGCCGGTCCGCTGCCATCCGCCGCGGCGGACGCCGAGCCCGCGCCATACGGCTCTTGCGCCGCCAGGTGCCCTGCCGGCTCCTGCATTCCCGGCGCACTGCCCGTTGGGTTCTGGACGTGGTTGGCCCCGGTTTCCACCAGCGCCGAGGACTGGGCACGCTCCCGCGTTTCTGTTGCTCCGGCATCGCTGGGGAGGTGGAGGCCGGTAGCAGCCGCATTCTGTTGGCTGTCATGCGGACCGGACGTGCTGCCGAAGGGGACAGGGGCGGAAACTGCCGTGCCGGCGTCGTCCGCGTCTTCCACGGCCGCGGTCTCTGCGCCTGGAAGGGTGGGGGCGTGAGGTTCCGTGTACTCAGGGTGATGAACCGGCTGCGAGGCCCCGGCACCATTACCGGCAGTTGCAGACGGCACGTCGGCCTGTGCCTGTGCGGGCGATGCCGGTGCGGCGCCTTCCCGGTGGCCGGCTCCCTCACGGACAGGGGCGGGTCCGGACGCCTCCGACCACTGGGTTTCCCATTCCGTGGCATCCTGGGCCCGGCCTTCAGCGGGTGCAGTTGCTTCTTCACCGTCCGCCCCGGCTCCGGTAGCGGCAGCAGACGCTCCTGCCCCGCTGTGCCCCTGCGGGGCAGCCGGACTGCTTCCCGCCGGCGCCTTTGTCTCCGCTGGTTCATCTGCCGTGGTGGGCGCGGCGGGCTCGGCCGGCCGGCCGAAACCGGCGGCGGTGGCAATTCCGGTAATGCCGGCTGCTTCGGCCGAGGCCGCGGCGCTGCCACCGGAGAGTGCTCCATCCGCGCGGTTTCCCCCCTCGCTGCGGCCCTTTTCGGCCTGGCCGGCATTACCCCGGGCAGCGGGGGATTTCTTGGCGTTCAGCCTCCACCACACAACACCTACCAGTACAGCGAGCAGAATGATCAAGAAGACAGCTTCCATGGCAAGCCCTTCGGTCAGTTGGCAAGGTCCCTTGCCCTGACGCTACGTCGGGTCCACACCGCTGTCCAGCACTTTGACCGGCCCGAACGTCCCTGGTTCCCCGCCAGCGGTGGCGTCCCTGGCGGGGAACCAAGGACGGATCCGTCGGCTCTGAAGCGGGCGCCTCAGTGACCTCGGCCACAGGAACGGTTGGGCTTGTGCCTGCTCATCTCAATATTCGAGATGACAGTCCACTATCTGATCGAAATAATCCCGATTTTGCGCTTAACCGGAGCTTCGCGGTCGTTGCGCCCCCGCGTGGAGCCATAGAATTTCCCCTATGAGTGAGGACACCCAGATCGCGACCGATAACAAGCCTGACATCAAGCCCCGCAGCCGGGTAGTAACTGACGGCATCCACGCTGCCCCTGCACGCGGTATGTTCCGTGCCGTGGGTATGGGCGATGATGACTTCGCCAAGCCCCAGGTCGGTGTCGCCAGTTCCTGGAACGAAATCACTCCCTGCAACCTCTCGCTGAACCGGCTCGCGCAGGGCGCCAAGGAAGGCGTGCATGCCGGCGGCGGATTCCCCATGCAGTTCGGTACCATCTCCGTCTCGGACGGCATTTCCATGGGCCACGAAGGCATGCACTTCTCCCTGGTTTCCCGCGAAGTCATCGCTGATTCCGTGGAAACCGTGATGCAGGCCGAGCGCATCGACGGGTCGGTCCTGCTGGCCGGCTGCGACAAGTCCCTCCCGGGCATGCTGATGGCGGCTGCCCGCCTGGACCTGTCCAGTGTCTTCCTCTACGCCGGCTCCATCATGCCCGGCTGGGTGAAGCTTGAGGACGGCTCCGAAAAGGAAGTCACCCTCATCGACGCCTTCGAGGCCGTCGGTGCCTGCGCAGCCGGCAAGATGAGCATGGAAGACCTGACGCGCATCGAAAAGGCCATCTGCCCGGGCGAAGGTGCCTGCGGCGGCATGTACACGGCCAACACCATGGCCTGCATCGGCGAGGCCCTGGGCATGTCCCTGCCCGGCTCCGCCGCCCCGCCCTCGGCAGACCGCCGTCGTGATGAATTCGCCCGCAAGTCCGGTGAAGCGGTGGTGAACCTGCTGCGCCTGGGCATCACCGCCCGCGACATCATGACCAAGAAGGCTTTCGAAAACGCCATCGCCGTCACCATGGCTTTCGGTGGCTCCACCAACGCCGTGCTGCACCTGCTGGCCATTGCCCGCGAGGCCGAGGTGGAGCTGACCCTCGATG
>JBKJVX010000252.1:0-8707 GCA_046717065.1 Arthrobacter sp.
TCCTTGAGGCACTCCGTGCGCGGCATGGCGTCGCCGAGGTCCGCGTAGCGGGGGTCCCCCGCCTGGGAGAACTCGGAATCGTCAGCCAGGGGCGGCGGCGGCGTGTCGTAGGACCGGCGCCACAGCATGAACTGCTCCTCGCCGAATTCGGCGAGGGTCTGCGCCTTGTCCTTGCCCTGCAGTGCGCCGTAGTGGCGCTCGTTGAGCCGCCAGTCGCGCTTGACGTCGATCCAGCCGCGGTCGGCCTTTTCGAGGGCCATGTTCGCCGTGTTGATGGCCCGCTTCAGCCGCGAGGTGTAGAGGATGTCCGGGAGAATGTTGTTCTCAACCAGCAGCTCTCCACCGCGTGCTGCTTCCTCGCGGCCCTGGTCGTTCAGGTCAACGTCCACCCAACCGGTGAACAGGTTCTTGGCGTTCCATTCGCTGTGGCCGTGGCGCAGCAGAATCAGCTTGTAAGTCATGATTTTCATCCTAGCCGAGCGCCGCTGCCGCCCGCCCAGCGTTACAAACGGCCGCCACTGGCAGCGGGCGGGCAGCGTTACAAACGGCGCCACTGGCAGCGGGCGGGCAGGATCACACAAGGATAAGGTTGGGCGGTGGTGCAAAAAGCTGAACGGGTGGCCGCCCCGCAATTGAGTGGCAGGAAACCGGGCGGCAGGCAGGGCCGGCCGGTAGGCAACGTGACCCGCGGCACCACCAATCCCAACCGCATGCGCCGGGTGGACCGCTGGTTGACCGGACCTCAGGGCTGGCGGCTCCGGTCCGCTGCCAGTCCCCTGGTGGTGGACCTGGGCTACGGCGCCACCCCGGCAACCGCCGTCGAACTCTTTGAACGACTGTCCACAGTGCGCCCGGATGTCCGGGTGCGCGGCATCGAGATCGAACCGGACCGGGTCCGCGCCGCACTGCCCCTGGAGCGGCCCGGTTTGAGCTTCCATGTGGGCGGCTTCGAAATCCCTGTTGCCGGGCGGCCTGTGCTGGTGCGTGCGTTCAATGTCCTGCGGCAGTACGAGGAAGCCGATGTAGCCGGGATCTGGCGGCTGGTGCAGGACCGCCTGTCTCCGGACGGCCTCTTCATCGACGGCACCTGCGACGAGATCGGGCGGCGGGCAACGTGGGTGGCGCTGGATGCCGAACGGCCGCTCTCCTTGAGTATTTCCGTCCGTTTTGGAAGTTTCGAGCTGCCTTCGGAGGTGGCGGAGCGGCTGCCAAAGGCATTAATTCACCGCAATGTGCCCGGCGAACCGGTGCACGCCCTGATGCAGGCCATGGACCGGGCCTGGCTGGAATCCGCTCCACTGGCGGCCTTTGGCAACAGGCAGCGCTGGCAGTCCATGGCCCGGATCATGCGCGCCGCCGGTTGGCCGGTTCAGGACGGTCCGGCCAGATGGCGGCTGGGCGAGCTCACGGTTGACTGGGAAGCGGTGGCCCCGCGGGTTTAGGGCAGCAGGGTTAAGTCAATGCAGTCCGTCACCAGGGTCCGTAGGGCCCCGTGTTGCGGCTGCCGCCGCGTCCTGCGTCCTTCACTGCCGGGCGCACGTCCGCCAGGTAGACGGACGCCGCGACCACCGCCGCGAGCCCGAACAGTCCAAGCGTGCCGAAGAATCCGCCGCCGCTGCCGAAGAACGAGATGACGCCGACGAAGGCGGCTCCGCCTGTCAGGGCCATCCAAAAGGTCTTCGTCCTCTTCCCGGTAGCCTCGAAGGCATTGGCGCGGTGACGCGCGCAGTCCACCACAGCCCACAATTCGAGCCCAAGGGCCACCAGGGCAAGAATAAAGAACACTGCCTGCTCTACAGGCCGAATAATGAGTTCACCGTCCACAAGCCCAGCCTAGCCGCCCGGCGCGTCCAGCGCCTGCTTCAAGTCCGCCCAGAGGTCCTCAACACTTTCGATGCCCACGCTGAGGCGAATCAGATTTTCGGGCACGTCTGAAGGTTCGGCGGGGTGCCGGCGCCGCCGTTCGATCAGCGATTCCACCCCGCCCAGCGACGTTGCGGGCAGCCACAGCTCCACTGCGCGGACCACCGCGTCTGCAGCCTCGGCGCCGCTCATGCCGCCCACGGGTACTACCTGGATGCAGATGATTGAACCGAAGCCCTTCATTTGCGCCTTGGCCCGCTTGTGGCCCGGATCCGCGGGAAGGCCCGGGAACCTGAGCGATTCGAGCCGCGGATGGGCCGCAAGCCGCTCCGCCAGGACCATGGCAGAGGCTTGGGACCGTTCAACACGGAGCGCCAGCGTCCGCAACCCGCGCAGTGCCAGCCACGATTCGAAGGGGCCGGCAATGCCGCCATGGATGGTGCGGTGATGGAGCAGCGCGGATCGGATGTCGGGGTTGGACGTCACCAGGGCGCCAAGGACGACGTCGGAGTGGCCCGCCAGGTACTTGGTCACCGAATGCAGGACCACGTCGGAGCCCAGGCGAAGGGGCTGCTGGACCAAGGGGGTGGAAAAGGTGCTGTCCGTGACCACGATGGCTCCGGCGGCGTGTGCCGCGGCCGTGACAGCCGGCATGTCCGCGATGCTGAGCATGGGGTTCGTGGGGCTCTCTAGCCACAGCATGGAGGCGGCGCGCCCGGCAGGGCCGCTGGGCGCGAGCGCCTCCTTGACGGCGTCGGTATCCGCGATGTCCACGGTCCGGAGTTCGATGAAACCCTTCTGGGCAAGCTCGGCGGCCATGGCCAGGGAGCCTGCATAGCACAGCGTGGGCATGACCAGCACTCCACCGGCGGGAATGAGGGACAGGGCGGAACTGACCGCAGCGAGGCCGGATGCATAAAGGAGACCTGGCAGTTCCGATCCCTCGAGCTGGGCGAGCGCTTCCTCGAAGGGATCCCAGGTGGGGTTGGAGTACCTGCCGTAGCCACGGTCCCCGTCAGCAAGGGCACCAATGCCAAAGAACGTGGATGACAGGACGATGGGCGGGTTGACCGGCTGGTCCCTTTCCCGGGGAGGACGCCCGGCCGCCACCACGACCGTCTCTGCTGCCAGGGAAGCCGCTTGCTGTTCCGAAAGGCTCATGCAGGAAAGCCTACTGTCCGCCCCGGGCACCCTGGAAAGCCGCTACTTAGCCGCTAACACTGTCCACATAGCGCCTTCGGCAATCTGTGATTGAGGGTGCGGGTCGGTAGGCTTGACCGGTGAGTAAACAACGGGCGGGTCTTTTCATCGCATTTGAGGGCGGGGACGGTGCCGGCAAGTCCACCCAGGCAGCCCGTCTTGCAGACGCCCTCGAAGCACGCGGACTCACCGTCCTGCGCACCCGGGAACCCGGCGGAACGCCCATTGGCGAAAAACTTCGCTCCCTGGTCCTTGACCATGGCCACGGCCACATTGACGCCCACACCGAAGCCCTGATCTTCGCGGCGTCCAGGGCCGCCCACGCCAGCCAGGTCATCAGGCCGGCGCTTGAGCGCGGCGAGATTGTTTTGACGGACCGGTACATCGATTCGTCCGTTGCCTACCAGGGAGCCGGACGGGACCTGGGCAAGGATGCAGTCCGGTCAATTAACGCGTGGGCCACTTCCGGCCTGGAGCCCCACCTCACTGTCCTGCTGGATGTTGACCCGGCAGTGGGGCGCCAGCGCCGGACCGCCGGTGATGCCGCGGAGGACCGGCTCGAATCTGAAGCTGACGAATTCCACGTTCGGATCCGGGATGCCTTCCTCGAACTGGCTGCCAGCCGCGCCGGCTCCTACCTTGTGTTGCCCGCCCATCTTCCCGTGAGCGACCTTGCGGCCCGGATCCTCCAGCGCGTGGACGGCCTGTTGGCGGCTGCGGAGGGAGACACGGCATGACGGTCTGGGACGACCTGCAGGGCCAGGCCGCCGTCGTCGAACAACTGCGCCAGGCCGCAAGCGGCGAAAACCTGACGCACGCCTGGCTGTTTACCGGGCCGCCGGGGTCGGGGCGTTCAAATGCCGCCAAGGCGTTCGCCGCGGCGTTGAACTGCGACCAGGAGCACGTGGGCCGGCGCGGCTGCGGGCAGTGCCCTGCCTGCCTGACCATCCTGGGGGAAACCCACTCCGACGTCACCTTCGTCCGCACCGAAAAAGTCACCATTACCATCGACGAGGCGCGGGAACTGGTAGCCGCTGCGGGCAACCGGCCGTCCTCGGGACGTTGGCGGATCATCGTGGTGGAGGACGCAGACCGGATGGCCGAGCGCACCACCAACGTCCTGCTCAAGGCCATCGAGGAGCCAACTCCCCGGACCGTGTGGATGCTGTGTGCACCTTCCCCGGCCGACGTACTGGTGACCATCCGCTCGCGCTGCCGCAGTGTGGCCTTGCGGCTGCCGCCCCCCGCCGATGTGGCTGCCCTGCTGGTTAAGCGCGACGGCGTGGAGCCGGCGCTGGCAGAGCGCGCCGCCCGGGCGGCGCAAAGCCACGTGGGGATCGCCCGCCGGCTTGCCCGGGATCCCGCAGCCAGGGAACGCAGGCTGGAGACCGTGCGCTTTCCCCTGGCACTTCGGGGGGTTACCGCCGCGGTGATGATGGCGGAGAAGCTGGTCAAGATCGCCACAGCAGAGGCCAACAGTTCCAATGAGGAACGCGACGCCGCCGAGAAGGCCGCCCTGCTGGCAACCCTGGGCGCGCCCGAGTCCGGCACGCTGCCTCCGGCCATGCGCAGCCAGGTGAAGCAGCTGGAGGAGGACCAGAAGCGCCGGGCGAAGCGGTCCATCACCGATTCCCTGGACCGGACGCTCACCGACCTGCTGTCCTTCTACCGGGATGTGCTGATTATCCAGCTCGGGAATGCTGTGGAGCTTGTAAACGTTGAGTTGAGGAGTGAATTGGAGGAGTTTGCCAGCCGCTCCGCTCCAGAAGCCACTCTCGCCCGGATGGACGCCATCAACAAAGCCCGTGAACGCATTACCACCACCAACGTTGCCCCGCTGTTGACCATTGAGTCCATGGCAGCCAGCCTGATCTAGCCCTCCAAGGAGACCCGATGACTGCCCGCCCCCTGCCAGCACGCCCCCGATCCTGGGTGATTGGAGTGCGTGCCGCCGGGGCCATGGTGCTTGCCATGGTTCTGGCCTCCTGCACCCTCCTTGGCGGCGAAAACCGCAGCCAGGAGGCATCCACTGCAAAGGCGGATCCCTCGATTGTGGCGTCCGCTCCGGCCGGACTGGAACAGTTCTACTCACAGGAAGTGGTGTGGGAGCCGTGCGAAAGTGAGTTTCAGTGCGCCAAGGTTAGGGTGCCGGTTGACTACGACAAGCCCGAGGGCGACACCATCGAACTGGCTGCGCTGAGGGCTTCGAGCACGGGCACCAAGACGGGCAGCCTGCTGGTCAACCCCGGAGGACCGGGAGCGTCCGGATACGACTTCGTCAAAGATGCGTCGGGAACACACTTTTCCCAGGCAGTGCGTGACGCCTACGACCTCGTGGGCTTCGATCCCCGGGGAGTGAAGCGCTCCGCTCCCGTCAGTTGCATGACGGATGCCGAGCGCGACGCAGCGCGGGCGAAGATCTACGAGTTGGAAACGGACGCCGGCCTGGAAGCGGCCCGGACGGACAACAAGGCCATCGCCGCGCAGTGTGCTGAGCAGACCGGTCCGGTTCTGGCCCACATCGATACGGTGAGCTCCGCGAAGGACATGGACATCCTCCGCGCAGTGGTCAATGACCGTAAGCTCAACTACCTCGGGTACTCCTATGGCACGTTCCTGGGTTCAACCTATGCTTCGCTGTTCCCGGACAACGTAGGGCGCATGGTGCTCGACGGCGCCCTTGATCCGTCCATCAGTAACGAGGAGCTGACCCGGGGCCAGGCCCGCGCCTTCGAAAAGGCGATCCGGGCCTATGTGGCCAGCTGCCTGCAGCAGGAGGGGTGCCCTTTAAGCGGGAACGTTGATTCCGGAGTGCAGCAGGTTCGCGACCTGATCGCCGCCGTCCAGCAGACGCCCCGCACTGCCAAGGACGGGCGCGTGGTCAACGCCACGATGTTCGTCAGTGGCCTCATTACCCCGCTCTACAACGACCAGAGCTGGCCCGCCCTGACCCAGGCCCTGGAAGCGGCGATGACCGGCGACGTGAGCTTGATGCTTCGGCTGGCCGATCTTGGTGCCGACCGCGCTTCCAACGGGACATACACCTCCAATTCAACGTTCGCGTTCAACGCTATCAACTGCCTGGACTACCCCATGGAGTCCGAAACTGCCGCTATGCGGGCGGAACAGCAGCGCCTGATGCAAGACTCCCCCACGTTCGGGTATTTCTTTGCCTACGGCGGCACCAACTGCACCGACTGGCCGTACAAGAACGTCCGCACACCGGCACCCGTGGAGTACACGGGCGAGTCCCCCGTCGTCGTTATCGGCACCACGGGCGACCCTGCCACTCCCGTGGAGTGGGCGGCTTCGCTCCGGAAGCAGTTGGGCAACGCCGCATTGCTGACCTGGGAAGGCGAAGGCCACACCGCCTACGGCCGGTCCAACAGCTGCATCGAGGACCGTGTGGACACCTACCTTGTCAGCGGTCAGGTTCCCGCCGACAACACGGTGTGCTGAAGGCCTCAGCCCTTTCCGTCCCGTCCATTTTGACCCGGGCGCGGGGACTCTATTACAGTTGACTCTTGCATGAAGCGCCCGGTTCTTCCGGGTAAAGCATGCGGTGCTTCCTTAGCTCAGTCGGTAGAGCGTTTCACTCGTAATGAAAAGGTCATCAGTTCGATTCTGATAGGAAGCTCGGGATAAACCCCGTGTTGTCGTTGATTTCGACGATGATGCGGGGTTTTTCGCTGGTTAAGCAGTCGAGACCACTGGTCCTCCATGGGTGCGTGCTCTCCGGAATCCCGTGCTTACTCGAAGAGCTCGATGCGCGGTTCCCCCTGAACGCCTCCACGCTGCATGGCGTCCTTCAAGTTGGCTTTGGCAAAGAACGCCTTGGCGGTCGCCACACTATCAAAATCATGGATGACCAGGACGTTGTCGGGATCGTCGACCATGCGGTGTACCGACTCCTTGGTCACCCCGCCCTCCTTTTGCATGTCGGCAACAGAGTCGTAGACCTTGCGCCAGGCGTCGTAATCGGCAACACGGTGAAGGATGAGTGCAATGGCCATGATGCTTCTCCTTTGAAGCGTGCCGCGGTACGCCTTCGAGCCAGCGGATGGGGTGCTGTGAACAACATGGACGCTGGTTTCCGACGGCACGTGCGGCATCCGGGCGGCCCGGGATTGGACCACCTAAAGCTGTGCTACTCCTGCCAGGGCGGGCTGTCAACGGGCTGTGTCCTCATCGCCCATCTTCATGAGGGGTTGCGGGCCGAAGTGGCCTACTTGGGCGAATTACGGGCCTGAAGCCTTTCACCTTAACGCATACATCCGCTGGCGGAATACGGCCCGGATCCCGGCAAAGCTTAAGGGCCTGACTCCGGTGCAATACCGGACCCAGGCCCTCGCGGCCTTGACCTTATGTGGCCAGTCCACCTCCCGGCGACCGGTTCACATCGTCACGCTCCCCTTAGGGGGAGGTCAAGGTGAGGATGAGTTTGGGCCTGTTAGCGGTGGTGGTGGCCTCGCTGGAAGCAAAGTCCAACCCGTCGCCGCTGGAGGAGTCCACTGCCAGCGACAGACTCTGGCCCAGTTCCGCCTGCAATGCGTTCTTGTCGAGGTTGACGCTGTAGGTACCGGCTCTGGTTGCACCGGTCAACGTCCCGATTGGGGTTGTTCCGGGTAGCGGGCGGGCGTTGAAGCGAATAGCGTTCTCGTTCCAGAGGTCGTCCGGGACCAGCTTGACTCTCTGGTTTCCCGTCGAGCCGTTGGTTGCCTGGACCTGCAGCTTTGCCTCCGTGATCGTCCTACCCGAGAGATTCCCGAGGTCGAACTTCAGATAGCTGACCTCGGCGGGGCTGCCGTCGACCCCCAGCGCCGTGGCCGAGCCGTTGTCGGTCGTGGCGGCACCGCCGGAGACATAGCTGTCCTCGAGCGCGTCAACGGTGACCGTCTGGGTCGTACCGCCACCAGGCGGTGGTGTGGACGGGCCCCCAAGATCCAGGTGGGCGTGCCAGTACCGGGCGTTGGTCCTCGAGGCGGTCAACACCACCAGACCGGTCTGAGCATTGACGTTTTGTTTCGTTGATGTGGGGTCATTGATGTCCTTGTCGGTACCGCTGCTGATGATGGGCGTACCGGGGCCGGGCGCGAAGGAAACGTTGTCCAGCGGCGACTTCTTGTAATAGAGGGTGCCGCCCGCCTCCGGCGCGATCGCGAACATGTAGATCTGCCGGTGCTCCTCGTCGATCATGACCATGGGCCGGGTGTGCTCGTCCTCGACAACGCCGAACTGCGCGCTGGTCCACTGGCCCTTACTATCGCGCACCAGGAGCGCCACAAACGTTTGACCGACGTTCTGATGGGCTGTCTTGATCGCTGCGTAGAGCCTGCCGCTGCCGTCGCTTGTCAACTGCCTGAGGTTTAGATGGTCGTTCGCGCATCCCCCGCTGCAGTTGACTCCGCCCCCGTAGGCGACCTCTATCTGCCACGAGTTCTCTGGCTGGCCGTCCTGGTGGACGGCCAGGTAAAACCTCTTATGCCCCGTCCGCTGATTGCTCCACATGATTCCGATCTTGTCGCCCTGGAACGACGTGACTGCGGAGATATCGTCGTGGTGCACCTGGGCGTTGGTTGTCGGTAGGACGAACGGAGTCCCCCACACCGTGTCGCTCGTCGTCGAGTGGTTGACGTAGACACGG
>JBKJVX010000253.1:0-3585 GCA_046717065.1 Arthrobacter sp.
CGGCGTCGCCCTTGCGCAGGTTGTACTTCTTGACCTGGGCGAGGGAGACGTAAACGTCGTTCGGGCCCGGGAGGTAGCCGGAGGTGCGGATGAACGCGTAGTTCTCCAGGACGTCCAGGATGCCGGCAACCGGCAGCAGGACGTCGTCCTCGGTGACCTCAACGTCATCGACGTCCGGTCCCTGGGCGCGTCCCCGACGGCGGTCGTTGCGGTCGCGGAAGCGGTCGTTGCGTGAGCTGCTGTCACGTTCCTGGCCGCCGGAGCGGTCATTACGGTCGTTGCGGTCGCGGCGGTTGCGCCGGTTGCGGCGGCTGCCGCCATCGGCGTCGTCGCTGTCGCGGTTGTCATCGCGGCGGGCGCCTTCACGCTGGCCGGCCTCGCGGCTGCCTGCGCTGTCCCGGCCGCTGTCGGCACTGTCGCGTGCTGCGTTGTCGCGGCCGCGGGTGCGTCCGCCTTCGCGCCGGTCGGTGCGCTGCCCGGCTTCGCCGGCTTCAGCTTCGGTCCGCTCGGTGCGTTCTGCTGTGCGCGGTTCTGCGGCTGCCTGCGCTCCGGCGCGCTGCTCGCCGTCGGCCTGTTCTGCCGGGGCCTCCACACTTTCGGCGCCCTGCGGCGCGGTTGCGGCTGCTTCGCCGCGGCGGCGGTTACGGGTGCGCGGCTGGCGACGCTCGGCTGCGCCTTCGGCCGCTTCGGGAGCCTCGACGGCGGCCGGAGCCTCAACCGGAGCGGCGGTGCTGGTTTCCGCAGCAGCCGGCTCGGCGGCTGCGGGTGCTACCACTCCGTCGCTGACGGCACGGCGGCTCCGGCCACGGCCACGGGCCCGTGTTCCTTCTGCGGGAGCTTCGGTTGCCACAGCAGCCGGAGCGGACACTGCCGGAACAATTGCCGGCGCGGACACGTTCTCGACGGCTTTTTCAGCGGCCTTGGCCGGAGCCTTGGTCATGGGTGTACCGGCGCGGTGGGCGGAAATGGCTGAAACCAGGTCCCCCTTGCGCATCCGGGAACCGCCCGAAATGCCGAGCTGGCTGGCAAGAGCCTGCAGCTGGGCGAGCTTGAGGCCGGCAAGGCCGCTGCTCTTGGCGGGTGCGGCCGGTGATTCGGCAGCAGAAGATGATAGTTCCACAGCTGGCGACAGCTCAGTGGTTTCGGTCACGAAGGATCCTTCCCCCTCGACGGCGTCCAGACTGGGAGCTGGACGCGATGATTTGATCTGGGCTGCAGTTCAGATCTGCAGCCGGATTGTTCGGCCTTGCCGGTTGGATATCGGCCAGCAGGGCCGGATACTAATTCACCTTGCGCTCCGCAATGGTGGAACGCCGGACTGACGCTTCAGGGGCAGTTTGAGTGCTGCAGATTCCTGCGACAGACCAAGCAGGTGGCACCGGAATACATTGCGCAGTAAGAGACCAAGCGGCAACTAAGTGCAATAGCAGATCAGATAGGCGGAATTACCGCCGGTGCAACTCCACCTTAGCACCTTCAACGTCCACTGCCAGCTTCAGAACACGCCACCCGATGTCGGGAGTGTTTGCTGCAGTGAACTCCTCGATAAAACCAACAACGGCGGCCGCTTGAGCCTGTCCGTCTGCCAGAACCAGCACAGTGGGCCCGGCGCCGGACACCACTGCTGCATGCCCGGCCGCACGAAGCGCTGAAATCAGTGCAGCGCTTGGACGCATGGCCTCTGCGCGGTAGCTCTGGTGGAGGTAGTCCTCGGTACCGGCCAGCAGGAATTGGGGCTTGCTGGTCAATGCATGGATCAAGAGGGCCGCCCGTCCGGCATTCATGGCAGCGGCGTGGTGCCCCACCGAGGCCGGCAGCAACGCACGCGCGGCTTCCGTCGACAGCTCGAAATCGGGAACGGCCACCACCGGAACCACCGTTTCGGACACCGTCGCGCTGGTGCTGCTGTACTGGTCACTGTCCTGCCAGGAGAGCGCCAGACCGCCGAATATGGCCGGTGCCACGTTGTCCGGGTGCCCTTCCAGCTCGCTGGTGAGCTGGAGGATCCAGTCCTTCCCGCGGCGGCTGGCCTCAGGCACCAGGGCGTTCGCCGCGGAAACGGCAGCCACCACGGCCGATGCGGACGAGCCCAGCCCCCGTCCGTGGGGATTGACGTTGTCCGCGGTCACCTTCAGACCGCCGTGCCGGAAGCCCAGCCGTTCAAAAGCCGCTTCCATGGCGCGGATGACCAGGTGGCTGGCGTCCCGCGGAAGGGTGTCTGCGCCTTCGCCGCGGAGATCGAACAGGAGCTCCTCGGAGTCAAGGCTCTCCACCGTCAGTGTGTCATGCAGCGCCAGGGCCAGGCCCAGGCTGTCGTAACCGGGACCAAGGTTGGCTGTGGTGCCGGGAACCCGGACGGTGACCCGTTGTCCGGGCTCAATAAGCTGCAGTCCGACGGCGGTCTGCGAGGTGGTGTCCAAGGTTATTTTTCTTCCAGTCCCAGTTCAGCAGCAACGGTAACCACGTCGTTGGAAACCTTGACCGGCTGCACGTCGCTGCCGTCCTCGGTACGCAGGGCCCACTGGGGGTCCTTGAGGCCGTGGCCGGTGACGGTGATGACGATCGTCTTCCCGGAAGGAACCTCGCCTGCGGCATGCTTCTTCAGCAGCCCAGCCACACCGGCGGCGGAACCGGGTTCAACGAAGACGCCTTCGCGGGAGGACAGCCAGCGGTGGGCGTTGAGGATTTCCTCGTCGGTTACGGCATCGATGAGCCCGCCGGATTCGTCGCGGGCGCCAATGGCGCCGTCCCAGGATGCAGGGTTGCCGATCCGGATGGCAGTGGCGATGGTGTCAGGCTCGGTGATGGGGTGGCCCGCGACGAAGGGTGCTGCCCCTGCTGCCTGGAAGCCCCACATGGCAGGGGTTTTGGTGGACACAGCGGGAAGCGTGCCGGCGGTTTCGGACTCGAACGGAGCGGAGTACTCCTTGTAGCCCTTCCAGTAGGCCGTGATGTTTCCGGCGTTGCCAACCGGCAGGACATGGATGTCCGGAGCGTCGCCCAGTGCGTCAACGATTTCGAAGGCGCCGGTCTTCTGTCCCTGGATACGGGCAGGGTTGACGGAGTTGACCAGGAAGACCGGGTAGGACTCCCCCAGCTTCCGGGCGATATCGAGGCAGTTGTCGAAGTTGCCGTCCACCTGGAGCAGAGTGGCACCGTGGGCGATGGCCTGGCTGAGCTTGCCCATGGAAATCTTCCCCTCTGGCACCAGGACGGCACATTTCAGGCCTGCGGCCGTTGCGTAGGCAGCGGCAGAAGCGGACGTGTTGCCGGTGGAGGCGCAGACAACGGCCTGGGCTCCGGCTGCAACGGCGGCCGTCATGGCCAAGGTCATGCCGCGGTCCTTGAACGAGCCGGTGGGGTTCATGCCCTCCACCTTGAGGTACACCTTGGAGCCGGTGAGCTCCGAGAGCTTCTGCGCGTGCACCAGCGGGGTGCCGCCCTCGCCGAGGGTGATTACCCTGGTGGATTCCGTCACGGGCAGACGGTCAGCGTATTCGCGGATAACGCCGCGCCATTGGTGAGCCACTTAGACTCCTTCTACCCGCAGAACGGATGTAACTGAATTGATGACGTCCAGGCCCT
>JBKJVX010000254.1:0-2632 GCA_046717065.1 Arthrobacter sp.
GTCATCACCACGCTGCTGAACATCCTGGGCATCAAGGTGGCGGACAAGGCCAACTACGTGCTGATGGCGTTCCAGCTGCTGGTCCTGGTGTTCTTTGTGGCGCTGGCCATCGGCAGCGTGGTGTCCGCCAACGGCGCCGGGGGACTGGCCAGCGGGCAGCCGTTCTTCAACAGCACCGCCAGCTTCGCCACCATCTCCGCCGGGGCGGCCATCGCCGCGTACTCGTTCCTGGGGTTCGACGCCGTCACCACCCTCACCGAGGAAACCATCAACCCGCGCCGGACCGTGCCGCGCGCCATCATGCTGGTGGCCCTGATCGGCGGCGGCATCTTCGTGGCGGTGTCCTACGTGACCCAGCTGGTCCACCCCGGCGGCGTGTTCGAGGACTCGGCCTCCGCGGCCAGCTCCATCGCCCTGCAGATCGGCGGGCAGCTCTTCGGCGCGGTGTTCCTGGCCGGCCTGGTGGTGGCGCAGTTCGCCTCCGGCCTCGCCGCGCAGGCCAGCGCCTCCCGTCTGCTGTACGCGATGGGCCGCGACTCCGTCCTGCCCAAGGCGGTCTTCGGCCGGCTGAGCGAGAAGTTCCACACCCCGGCGGCGAACCTAGTGATCACCGGCATCGTGGGCCTGATCGCGATCTTCCTGGACGTGGCGACCTCGACGTCGTTCATCAACTTCGGTGCCTTCACCGCCTTCACGCTGGTGAACGCCTCGGTGGTGTTCCACTATGTGCGCCAGCGCCGGGCCGGGCAGCAGCTGAACCCGGTGTCCTACGTGGTGGTCCCGGTGATCGGCGCCCTCATCTGCGCCTATCTGCTCTCCCGGCTGGACAGCAACGCCATTACGCTGGGTGTGTCCTGGCTGGTGCTGGGCGTGCTGGTCCTGGCCCTGATCACCCGCGGATTCAAGGCCTCGCCGCCGGAGATGACCGCCACGGAGAAGGCAACGGTCGAGGCCGCCGCCTGACCCTGTTCAGTTTGTAATGTGGCCGCCGGGCCGAGGGAAGGAACTCTCGTGAGGATTGCGCTGGGGCAGCTGGAGTCGGGCGCCGACATCCGGGCCAACCTCGCCGCGATCGACAGGTTCGCCGCCGAGGCAGCGCGCGACGGCGCCGCGCTGGTCGCCTTCCCGGAGTACGCCACCTACGAGAAAAAGAAGGTGGACGCGACGTTCCCTGAGGTGGCCGAGCCGCTGGACGGGCCCATCTGCCGGGAGCTCGCCGGTATCGCCTGCCGCCACCGCCTCGCGCTGGTGGCGGGCGTGGTGGAAACCTCGGACGAGCCGGGCAGAGCGTACAACACTTTGGTGGCGTTCGGGCCCGACGGCGGCCGGCTGGCTTTCTACCGGAAGATCCACCTTTTCGACGCGCAGGGCTTCGGGGAGTCCGAGTTCATCAAGCCCGGGCCTTCTACCGCTCCTGTGGTGTTCGAGCATGGGGGAGTGCGGTTCGGGCTGATGACCTGTTATGACCTGCGGTTCCCGGAGCTTGCCAGGTCACTGGCCGACGCCGGCGCACAGGTCCTGCTGGTCTGCTCGTCCTGGGTGCCGGGGGAGCACAAGACGGAGCAGTGGCTGGCGTTGAACGCCGCCCGGGCGATCGAGAACAGCGTCTACGTGGCGGGGGTGTGTCAGGCACCGCCGGTGTCCGTGGGGCGGAGCGTGCTGGTGGATCCGATGGGGGTTGTGGAGGCCGACCTCGGATTGGAGCCCGGGGTGCGGACGGTGGAGGTTTCCCTGGAGACGCTGGCGCGGGTGCGGGAGTCATTTCCGATGTTCCAGCAGCGGCGGTTGTAGCACCCCTGTATCCTGACAATGAAGGTTCAAGGGATCCAGCCGCCATCGATCAAGAAGCTCGGTTCGCTGCAGGATGACGGTCTGGAATCTTCGGCCGTAGCCTTGGACGTCGTGGAATCGCCGCCGCAACCGTCAGTCTCCGATCCGCCCCCGGACTCTTGGAATGGATCTTTATCAGTACCGACATGCCAGCTCCCGTGGGAATTCCGACGTCGGGCCCCAAACCCTCGCGCACAGCTGCGGTGGATGAGCGCGCCCTCGTATCCTGGGTCGAGGCTGGTGTCAGCATGACCGCGCGATGGCGTTCGGCGAACGGCAGACCGGCGCCGACGCGCATGGAAGTCGTTGACGACTCCCTCACGGCCGATGATGCGAACCGGATGGCGTCACAGGGGATCGCGATGCTCTGGCACGGTGACTTCCACAACGCACGGCAGATCCTCAACGCGCTGGACCGGCGGATAGGCTCCGGAAAGAAAGAGACCGCAGCAACTCCGGCCGAAAAGTTCTATCGGCATCGCCAGTCCGCCTCGCATCGTGCACGCATTCTCGGGCTGCTGCTGATTCCCCTTGATCCGGGCCCGGTGGTGCCGCTGCGCCGCGCACCGGATATCCGGCAGGCCGCCGCTGAAGCGTACGGTGACATCGGCGAATCTTCCATTGTGTCCTTGCATGAGCTTGTCGGGGCAATTGGCGCCCACGAGTGGCGACTGAATGGCGTCTTCGTCGATGCCCTGCAGGGCCGCATCCACCCGCACTATGGCACGTTCTTCCCCACCCGGAGTGAGTATGTGGATCTCGTGGCAGCCGCTGCGCTGCCCTCTGACACGCTGGCGTTCGA
>JBKJVX010000255.1:0-80932 GCA_046717065.1 Arthrobacter sp.
AACCGCCCCCTGTTCTTGGCCAGAAATGCGAAGACACTGCCCGGAGCCAACAACTCTCCGGCCAGTGCCTCCACATCCAAATACCCGCGTTGTGCGTCCTCGCGTCCCTGCATAAGACCAGTCTTAAGCACCAGCCTCACCAGTCCAGCCGACGCGCCTAAACCAGCGGATATTTCAGCAGTCTCCTAGGCGTTAATGACCGACGGCGGGATGTCCACCTGCGTGGCCGTCCCGCCGTCGTACGTTCCGCCCTTCAGCCTACGGAACGTGCCGTTCCTCAGGACCGACGTATTCGCTCAACGGGCGGATCAGGGAGTTTGAATCCAACTGCTCCATGATGTGCGCCGTCCACCCGGTGATGCGGCTGGCGACGAACAGGGGAGTAAACGTGGCGGTGTCGAACCCCATCAGGTGGTACGTGGGGCCGGCCGGATAGTCGAGGTTGGGTTTGATGGCCTTGGCTTCGTCCATGGCCTTCTCCAGGCCCTGGTAGAGGCCCAGCAGTTCGGGCCGGCCGTAATGGGCCACCATCTTGTCCAAGGCAGCCTTCATGGTGGGCACCCGGGAGTCGCCGTGCTTGTACACGCGGTGCCCAAAGCCCATAACCTTCTTCTTCTGGGCCAGGGCGTTCTCCATCCACGTCTTGGCACGGGCAGCCGCTTCCTCCAGGGACTCCTGCGGGCGGATGCCGATTTCGTCGAAGGTGTGCATCACGGCCTCGTTGGCACCGCCGTGCAGCGGTCCCTTCAAAGCGCCAATGGCCCCCGTGACGGCCGAGTGCAGGTCCGCGAGCGTTGACGTGATCACCCTGGCCGTGAAGGTGGAGGCGTTGAAGGAGTGCTCGGCGTAGAGGATCATCGAGACGTTAAAGGCCTCCACCACCTCCGGCACCTGCTCCTCCCCAAAGGTCATCCACAGGAAGTTGGCCGAATAGCCAAGGTCGTCGCGCGGCTCAATGACATCCTGCCCGTGGCGGCGGCGCTGGTCGTAGGCCACGACGCCCGGCATGGCAGAGAACAAGTCGATGGCTTTGGCCATGTTGGCTTCGCGGGAGGAGTCTTCCGCCAGCGGGTGCCGGGCGCCCATCACCGAGGCAGCGGTCCGGCAAACATCCATGGGATGCGAGCTCTCCGGCAGGGCATCAATCACCTGCTTGACCACTGGGTCCAGGGCCCGGCCGGCGCGCTCCCGTGCAGTGAACTCCACCAACTCCTGTTCCGTGGGAAGTTCACCGTTCCAGAGCAGGTAGGCCACCTCCTCGAAGCTGCACCTCGCGGCGAGTTCCTGAACCGGGTAGCCCCGGTACAGCAGGGAATTGGTATCCGGGTTGACCTTCGAGACGGACGTGTAATCCACCACGACGCCGGCAAGACCCTTCTTGATGTCCTCTTCAGCCATGCTGAAACTCCTTCGTTCCTGTCGCCTGTTGTGCCGGCCGGAGCCGGCGCGGTTTTCCCTACTCCCCGGGGACCCGGAAATTGAACACTCCGCTGTCGAAGCGGTTGTAGCCTTCGTAGTCAACAAGATCGTATAAGCGTGCGCGGGTGAGCATGCTGCCCACCTGCGCCTCCTGCGTGCCCTCAGCCTTGATCGCTTCCAGCGTACGCTCGGCAGCGCCCATGGCACTACGGAGGAGGGTGACGGGATAGATCACCATGTTCACCCCGGCGCCCTGGAGCTGGTCCACGGTGAACAGTTCGCTCTTGCCGAACTCTGTCATGTTGGCCAGGATCGGGACGTTGACGGCG
Source organism: Arthrobacter sp. (assembly GCA_046717065.1). Taxonomy (GTDB): domain Bacteria; phylum Actinomycetota; class Actinomycetes; order Actinomycetales; family Micrococcaceae; genus Arthrobacter. Next base: position 1,749 of record JBKJVX010000255.1, read on the forward strand.
TCGCGGATGGCCTGGAATTCAGCCAGGTCCTTCATGGCCTCCGGGAACATGGCGTCCGCTCCTGCTTCAACGAGCGCCCGGGCCCGGTCCTGGGCTGCTTGGAGTCCGTCGGTGGCGCGGATGTCGGTGCGGGCCATGATGAGGAAGTTCGGGTCGCGGCGGGCGTCGGCGGCGGCGCGGATGCGCTTTGTTGCCGTCTCGAGGTCCACCACATTCTTGCCGTCGAGGTGGCCGCAGCGCTTGGGGTTGAACTGGTCTTCGATGTGTAGTCCTGCCAGACCGGCGTTTTCGAGTTCCTGGACGGTGCGGGCCACGTTCATGGGTTCACCGAAGCCGGTGTCGGCGTCCACGATCGCAGGCAGGTCCGTCATGCGGGCGATCTGCCCCGCCCGGGTGGCCACTTCAGTAAGGGTGGTCAGCCCGATGTCCGGCAAACCAAGATCGTTGGCCAGGACCGCGCCGGAAATGTAGACCCCGGCGAAGCCCTTCTCCTCGATCAGCCGGGCTGAGAGCGGGTTGAAGGCGCCGGGAAACTGCTGGATGGTCCCGGATGCCAGGAGTTCGCGGAAACGGATCCGCTTCTGCTCCGGTGTGACCTTGGAATACAGCATCAGAAAAGTCCCTTGGGTGCGGCGGCGAGGTCGATCACGCCCGGGGCTGCCGTGATGTTCAGCTGGTCGAGTTCACCTGCTGCCAGTTCCGGCAGGCGTTCGACGGCGGCGAGGAACCGTTCGATTTCGGCTTCCTCCACGAGGCCGGCGGCCAAGGTGCGGAACTTGTGGATGTACTCCTCGCGGCCGAAGGGGCGGGCACCGAGCGGGTGGGCGTCGGCCACGGCGATCTCGTCCGTGATCACGGTGCCGTCGGACAGCGTGATTTCCACGGAGCCGCCGAAGGCCTTCTCTGCGATGTCCAGTGAGTGGTAGCGCCGTGTCCACTCCGGGTCTTCCTCGGTGGTGACCTTCTGCCACAGGTCCACCGTGTCCGGCCGGGCGGCACGTTCGGGGGAGTAGGAGTCCACGTGGTGCCAGGCGCCGTCCTGCAGAGCCACGGTGAAGATGTACGGGATGGAGTGGTCCAGGGTTTCCCGGGAGGCGGTGGGGCTGTATTTCTGGGGATCGTTCGCCCCGGACCCGATGACGTAGTGGGTGTGGTGGCTGGTCCTGATCAGCACGGATTTAACATTCGCCGGGTCGGTGGCCTCCGGGTGCTCACGGTTCAGCTTCCGGGCCAGGTCGATCCAGGCCTGCGCCTGGTACTCGGCGGAGTGTTCCTTGGTGTAGGTGTCCAGGATGGCACGCTTGGCTTCACCGGCTTCGGGCAGGGGCACCACGTAGGAGGCGTCGGGACCGTCCAGCAGCCAGGCGATCACCCCGTCCTCGCCCTCGTAGATCGGCACGGGCGAGGTCTGACCGCGCATCGCCCGGTCCGCCGCCTCGACGGCCATCTTCCCGGCAAAGGCCGGCGCGTGCGCCTTCCAGGTGGAGATCTCGCCCTTACGGGACTGGCGTGTCGCCGTCGTCGTGTGCAGGGCCTGCCCCACGGACTGGAAGATGGTCTCGACGTCAAGCCCGAGCAGGGTGCCGATGCCGGCCGCGGCTGACGGGCCAAGGTGGGCGACGTGGTCGATCTTGTGCTTGTGCAGGCAGATCGCCTTCACCAGGTTCACTTGGATCTCGTACCCCGTGGCGATGGCCCGCACCAGGTTCCGGCCGTTCGAGCCCACGTGCTGGCCCACAGCGAGGATCGGCGGAATGTTGTCGCCAGGGTGGGAGTAGTCAGCAGCCAGGAAGGTGTCGTGGTAATCCAGTTCCCGCACCGCCACGCCGTTGGCCCACGCCGCCCATTCCGGTGAAATGCGCTCGCCGATGCCGAAGACCTTCGCACCCTTGCCACCGGAACTGGGACCATGGGCGAGGGCCTGCGCCCGGGCTGCCACGATCGGTGCCCTGTTGAGCGAAGCCACGGCCACCGAAGCATTGTCGATCACCCTGTTGATGACCATGTCGGTGACCTCAGCGGGCACCTCCACGGGGTCGGCGGCAACCCTGGCAATTTTGTGCGCAAGCTGTTCCTCGCGGGGCAGGTTTTCTTCGCTCTTGTAGACGCGGACGTGGTGTTCCTTGACCATGGTGCTCCTTCAGCGGGATGGATGGATGGCTTTGATGTGGGACAGGCTGCGGTGGAGGTGGAGGGTGGTCGCTGCCTGCGCCAGGCGGGGGTTGCGGATGGCAATTGCCTCGGCGATGGCTGCATGTTCGGCCGCTGCGGCTGTGAGCCGTGCTGCGTCGTCTGCGGCGAGGCGGCGGATACGGACCAGGTGCACCCGGAGGCTGCGCATGGCCTGGGCCAGGTAGGAGTTGGAAATTGCGGCGTCAACGGCGGAGTCCAGCCGCTCCACCAGCAGGTAATAGTCCTGCAGTGCTGGTGCCTGCCCGGTGATGAGTGACGGCGCAGCCCGGAACTCCGCCTCAAGCTTGCGGAACGTTTCCGGAATGCCCCGCTCGGCGGCGAGGGCGGCGGCCTTTCCTTCCAGCGTCTCGCGGAGCTCGAACAGTTCGTCGATATCCGCCAGTGAGATGCTACTGACGACGACGCCGCGGCCGCCTGCCGCCGTCGTCAGTCCTTCTGCGGTGAGCCGGCCCAGCGCCTCCCGGAGCGGCGTGCGGGAGACCCCCAGCCGTTCTGCCTGTTCCACCTCGGCAAGCAGGGCTCCGGGCTGGAGCCGCCACTGGACGATGTCATCGCGAAGTGCGGCATAGGCCCGGTCGCTGGCTCGCACTGGCTGTCCCTTCGTTGGCATTACCCCAGTGTATACACAGGAGGGCGAATGCGGCGGGATTCGGCCAAACGCCTCCAGCCTAGCTGCTTCTTGTATACACGCGGCTCGTCCCGTAGAGATTCTGCCCGGTCAGCGGGTGCCCCAGCGATATTCGTTTTCCGGCCGCCCAGGTGTGCCATAACGGGCAGTCCTGGAGACTGTTCCGGCGTCGGCCAGATACTCGAGGTATCGGCGCGCCGTGACCCGCGACATCCCGAGCGCATCCATAACCTCGGTGGCGGACACGGCGCCCTTTTGCAGCTTCATGAATTCCTGGACGGACGCCAGCGTGGAAACTGAGAGTCCCTTGGGCAAGGGCAGCTCGGATGGTGCGCGCAGGCTGGCGAACGCCTGGTCCACGTCGGTTTGGGAGGCTCCAACCTTCCCGGACCCGCCTTGCGGGCCCGCCAATTGCTGCCGGAACTGCTGATAACTTGCCAGTTTGTCCGCGAAGGTCGCATAGGTGAACGGCTTGATCAGGTACTGGACAACGCCGATGGCAACTGCGCTGCGCACGATGGCCAGTTCACGGACGGCAGTGATGGCGATGATGTCCGCCAGTATTCCCGCCGCCCTCATCCGGCGCGCAATGTCCAGGCCGTGAAGGTCGGGCAGGTTCATATCCAGCAGGACAAGTTCCACCGGGTTTCCCGCAGCAGCAAACTCGTTGAGGAGCCGCAGGGCAGACTGGCCGTCCGGGGCGGTGCCGGCGAGCTCGAAGCCCGGCAGCCGTCCCACATACGCTGCATGCGCGGCGGCCGCGATGGATTCGTCCTCGACGACGAGGACCCGGATGATGCTCACGGTTTGTGCTCCTTCTGTGCCGGCACCGCTGCGGGGAGGAACACTTCGAACTTGGCGCCGCGACGTCCGTTGATGGTCAGGGTACCTCCCAGGCGCCGCACCGCCTGCCGGACCAGGGCGAGTCCGATGCCCCGGCCGCCCGGGCCCGCCGCTTTGGTGCTGAATCCGTGGCGGAAGATGTTCTCTGCAGCGGATGGATCAAGCGGCGCTCCGGAGTCGTGGACAGAGATGTCGAGGCCTTCCTCATCGGACTCCACCGTCAACTCCACCCGTCGTGGAGCGGGACCCTCCGCCGCGGCATCGATCGCGTTGTCCAGCAGGTTTCCCAGGATAGTGACCAGGTCCTGCACGGCTATGCCTGCCGCCGTACCCGGTCCCAGGGTGGAGACATCCAGCTGGACGCCCCGCTCATGGGCTTCGGCCACCTTGCCCATAACCAGCGCGGCCAGTACCGGCTCGTCCACTGAGCTGACCATGTCATCCGTTAGCTGCTGGCTGAGTTCCAGGTCCTTGGTGGCAAAGTCCAAGGCCTCTTGGGTGCGCCCAAGCTCCAGTAGTGAAACCATCGTATGGAGCCGGTTGGCGTGCTCGTGCGTCTGGGCCCGCAGTGCATCGGCGAGCGTACGCATCGTTTCCAGCTCGCTGCCCAGGGCCTCAATTTCTGTCCGGTCCCGGAGTGTGGCCACGGTGCCGTACACAGGGGTCCTGCCACGGCTGCCGGCGCTCTCCGGCCCCTTGGCAGGCCCCTGGTTTACCACCAGGACCCGCGATCCGGCCAGGACGATCTCGTCCTTGGCCGGGCGGCCGGACTCGAACAGGCCGCGGAGTTCATCATCGAGGGGAAGATCGGCCAGCGATGGCGGTCGGATGGGATCCCTGGTGCCGGCTTCATCAAGGCCCAGCAGTTCGGCGGCCTGGTCGTTGTACATAACAACACTGCCTTTGGTGTCAATAAGGATCAGGCCCTCACGCACCGAGTGCAGCACGGACTCGTAGTAGGCAAACAACTGTGCCAGTTGCTCCGGCCCCCAGCCCCGGGTGACACGGCGCAGATACCGGCCCAACAGCCAGGATGCCACGGAGCCGCCCACCAGCAGGGCAAGGCCGATGGCCAACAGGGCTGGCAGGCGGGCGGCGAAGGCAACATCCACGGTTCCCACTGTGACCCCGGCGGCCACCAATGCCCTGACCGCACCGCCGGCATCCTTGACCGGAACGATGGTCCTTACGGACGGCCCAAGGGTGCCGGCGGTGACCTCGGTGAGGGTTTCACCCTTGAGTGCTGCGTCAATGGAGCCGATGTAGGGGCGCCCTATTTCCTCGTCACGCGGATGGGTCCAGCGGGTACGGTCCGGCGCCATGATGGTGATGAAGTCGACGTCGGCCGCGGCCATAACGTCGCGCGTATAGGGCTGAAGGAGGGTCGTGGGGTCCGGAGCCGCAGCCGCTTCCAGAACCAGCGGGTTTGCCGCCACCGAGGCCGCAATTCCTGCCATCCGCCGGCCAGCCTCGTCATAACTACGGTCCCGGGCGTCCACGTACGTGGCCGACCCAACGATGGCGGTGAACGCCACCACAATCAGCAGGTTCGCCACGAAGAGCCGTCGGGCGATACTCCAGCGGTGGATCATCTGTACCTCCCAGCATCTTCCGCACAAGTATGTGCTCCACGACCAATATGAACGCAACGGTGAGCTGGGTCACCACCTGCCCAATGATGGATATCACACCGGAGGACGCATTCAGCCCAGAGATTGTGCCGCAGCGTCTATCAGATTATCCAAAGGAGACACATCATGGCTTCTCAACGAGGAGAGTCGCTTGACACCGTGAAGACGCGGCGCAAGGGCATCGACAAATCCCATTACCTCTACATCGCCGTCATCGCCGCCGTGATCATCGGCGCCCTGGTGGGTTTGATGTTCCCGGAGGTCGGCAAGTCGCTCAAGCCGCTCGGCGACGGATTCATCAAGCTCATCAAGATGATGATTGCACCGATCATTTTCTGCACAATCGTCCTGGGTATCGGCTCGATCGCGAAGGCTGCCACGGTGGGCAAGGTCGGTGGCCTGGCGCTTGGCTACTTCGTGCTCATGTCTACGTTCGCGCTTGGCATCGGCCTTGTCGTGGGCAACCTGATCCACCCCGGTGAGGGTTTGAAACTGGCGGCTTACGACCCCAATAAGAAGGCGGAAGTAGACAGCACCGTTGCCTTCCTCCTGGGCATCATCCCGGGCGATATTCCGGTTCTGCCCACCCTCTTTGCTGCAATCCTCGTAGGGTTTGCCCTGCAGAAGATGGGCCCGCAGGGCGCTCCCGTCCTGAAGGCAATCGGCCACGGCCAGGTCCTGGTGTTCCGCATCCTGATCATGATCATGTGGCTTGCCCCCGTGGGCGCCTTCGGTGCCATCGCCGCCGTCGTGGGAGCTACCGGCTTCCAGGCCATAGTCAGCATGTTCACCCTGATGGCTGCCTTCTACATCACCTGCGCACTGTTCATCGTGATCATCCTGGGCGGCCTGCTCAAGGTGGTCACGGGCGTCAACATCTTCAAGCTCATGAAGTACCTGGGCCGCGAGTACCTGCTCATCTTCTCCACCTCCTCCTCCGAAGCTGCCCTGCCGCGCCTGATCGCCAAGATGGAACACCTCGGTGTCTCCAAGCCCGTTGTCGGGGTCACGGTACCCACCGGTTACTCCTTCAACCTTGACGGAACGGCCATCTACCTGACCATGGCCTCCCTGTTCGTTGCCAACGCGATGGGCACGCCGCTGGACCTGGGCGCACAGGTCTCCCTGTTGATCTTCATGATCATTGCCTCCAAGGGTGCTGCCGGTGTCACCGGTGCCGGCCTTGCCACCCTGGCTGCCGGCCTGCAGGCCCACAAGCCTGAACTCCTCGGCGGCGTTGGCATGATCGTCGGCATCGACCGGTTCATGTCCGAGGCCCGCGCCCTGACCAACTTCACCGGCAACGCCGTAGCGACCGTCCTGATCGGCACGTGGGTCAAGGAGATCGACGGTGGCCAGGTGGACCAGGTCCTCTCCGGTGAACTGCCCTTCGACGAGCAGACCATGATTGCTGGCCACGCGGAGCCTGCAGTTACTGAAACCGAGGCACGGCCGGTGCCGGCGAACGCCTAGGCCGCAGCACCCCGGAGCCACCGCAACTGCCCCCGCAGCCTTTTGCTGCGGGGGCAGTTGCGCGCCGGGAAAAAGGCAACCTTCGACCTCAGCTAGAGGGTAAAGGCTCAACATCCGGGGAAAGTCAAGTTGCCTGGAATACCGTGTCGGGCGCTGTAACCTTGGGGAGAAGAAGGAGCGTTGCTGGCCAGCCAGCGGCAGGAAATCACCGTCATCGAAAGTGTGGATAGATACGTGAGCAGCGAACAGGGTTCGGCAACTCTGGAGGGCACGCAATTCGACCTGGAAGACGCGGTGATGGGACCCACGGGGCGCCCATACCGCGAGTTCCCGGAACCTGCGCCCCTGGCCTCCCACGGTCCGGCCCGCGTCATCGCCATGGTGAACCAAAAGGGTGGCGTCGGAAAGACCACGTCCACCATCAACCTTGCTGCAGCGCTGGCTGAGTACGGCCGGCGCGTGCTTTTGGTCGACTTCGATCCCCAGGGCGCCCTGTCTGCCGGCCTGGGCGTGAATCCGCATGAACTCGACCTCACCGTCTACAACGTGCTGATGGACCGCAAGGTGGACATCCGCGACGCCATCCACCAGACCGGCGTCGAAAACGTGGACCTCCTGCCCGCAAACATCGACCTCTCCGCGGCTGAAGTCCAGTTGGTCAATGAGGTGGCCCGCGAGCAGGTCCTGGACCGCGCCCTCAAGAAAGTCGAAGACGATTACGACGTCGTCCTCATCGACTGCCAGCCGTCCCTTGGCCTCCTGACCGTCAATGCCCTCACAGCAGCGCACGGTGTCATCATCCCGTTGATCTGCGAGTTCTTTGCCCTCCGTGCCGTGGCACTGCTGGTGGAGACCATCGACAAGGTCCAGGACAGGCTCAACCCCCGCCTGCAGGTGGACGGCGTGCTGGCCACCATGTACGACGCCCGTACGCTGCACAGCCGTGAGGTTATTACCCGGCTGGTGGAGGCCTTCGGCGACAAGGTCTTCGAGACCGTGATCAAGCGCTCCATCAAGTTCGCCGACGCCACCGTTGCCGCGGAGCCGATCACCAGCTACGCCGGCAACCACGTAGGCGCCGACGCCTACCGCCGGCTCGCCAAGGAACTGATCTCGCGCGGCGGCGCACCCTAGCTACCCGGTGGCCGAATCCAAGCCCGGCTTTGAGGTGCGGCTGGCCAACTTCACGGGTCCCTTCGACCTCCTGCTCGGACTGATCGCCAAGCACCAGCTGGACATCACTGAGGTAGCCATCGCCACGGTGACCGACGAATTCATCAAGTACATCCGGAACCTGCAGAAGCTGGGCGAGGAGTGGGCCCTGGATGAGGCCAGCGAATTTCTGGTGATTGCCGCAACGCTGCTGGACCTCAAAGCTGCCCGGCTCCTTCCTGCGGGGGAAGTTGAAAACGATGAAGATTTCGCACTACTCGAAGCCAGGGACCTGCTCTTCGCGCGGCTGCTCCAGTACAAGGCCTTCAAGCACGTGGCGGGACTGCTCGGCGAATCCCTCCACCAGGAGGCCATGCGGTTCCCCCGGCAGGTCGCCCTGGAGGAACACTTCGCGGCCATGCTTCCCGAGCTGGTCTGGAAACACAGTCCGGAACAGTTCGCCCGCCTGGCCGAAGCCGCGCTGCAGCCCAAGGCTCCGAAGCAAACAGAAGTAGGACTGGCACACCTGCACGGCGGCAATGTCAGCGTGAAGGAGCAGGCAGAAGCAATGGGCCTGCGGCTTCAGGTTGAATCACCGCTTACCTTCCGGGCCTTGATTGCCGATGCAGAGTCCACCCTGGTAGTGGTTGCACGGTTCCTTGCCCTCCTGGAGCTGTTCCGGGACAAGGCGGTTTCCTTCGACCAGCTGTCGCCGCTGGGGGACCTGGCCGTGCACTGGACTGCCGGGAACGGGGAATGGTCGGCGGAAAACCTAAGCGAAGAATTTGAGGAGCAGCTGTGACCGGGCACGCAACAGAAGGTACGAGCGAAGGGGAACCGGAGGTGGCAAACCTTCCGGGTGGGGCCAAAGCCGCCCTTGAAGCGGTGCTGATGGTGATAGACCAACCCGCCACGGAGGAAGAACTGGCTGCCGGACTCGAACTTCCCGTTGATGCGGTCGGCGCCCTGCTAGCAGAACTTCAGCGGGATTATAACGGCTATACTGTTAAAGCCCCGGATATGGATCAAGCCAGTGGAACTGGTTTTGGCTCCAGCCCCCGGGGTTTTGAATTGCGGAAGGTCGCCGGCGGCTGGCGGATCTACTCCCGTACTGAATTTGCCCACATCGTGGGCAAATATGTGCTGGAGGGCCAAACAGCCAGGCTTACCCAGGCCGCCCTGGAAACGCTCGCGGTCATCGCATACCGCCAGCCGGTCTCCAGGGCCAGGGTTTCCGCAATCAGGGGAGTCAATGTTGACTCTGTCGTACGGACGCTCGCCCAGCGCGGACTCATCGAGGACTCGGGAACGGATCCGGAGTCCGGCGCGGTCCTCTACCGGACCACCTCATATTTCCTGGAACGGATGGGAATCAGTTCGGTGGCTGAGCTGCCGCAGCTGTCCCCACACCTCCCGGGGCTGGACGGGATTGCGGAGTTCTACGACGCCGAAGGAATGTAGCCAGGGCACCGCCCTGGCGGCACGCAAGAGTACTTATAAGGGCAGATTATTTCTGCACGGCTGGTTAAGGTTGTCCTTGGACACCTTTCCGGTCACATATCGAAGGACGGGTCATGACACAGGCGGGACGCCAGGGTTCACCACGTAAAGGTTCGGGACGTGACGGTACCGAACGCAACACATCACAGCGCAGCACCTCACAGGGTGGCGCTTCCGGCGGCGGGTTCCGCGGCGGGGCCGCCAAGCGCGGCGGCGGGTTCGGCAGCGACCGCCCGCACCGCGCACCCAAGCCGCGCGAGGAGCGGTTCATCGATCCGGACCAGGCACCGGCCGGTGGCCAGGGAGGCCGCGGAGCAACGGAACCCAAATCTGCAAAGCCTTCCTCCCGGAAGCCTGCAGTACGCAAGCCGGGTGCCAAGAAGGCACCGGGAACGCCGGGCGCGCTGAAGCCAAAACCACGGACCGGCGCCCCGGGCGCGGCAGCTTCCCGTGCTTTCGGCAGCGAACGTTTCGGCCAGAACCTGGGTCCGGTACGCCGGCCAAGCCGGAAGAAAGGCCCTCGCGGCGAAGTTCCCCAGTCGGAACTCCACGATGCCGACGGCGTGCGCCTGCAGAAGGTCATGGCCTCCGCGGGTGTAGCGTCACGCCGCGTCTGCGAGGAGATGATTGCCGAGGGCCGCGTGGAAGTGGACGGCCAGGTAGTCACCGAGCTCGGCGTCCGCGTCGATCCCAAGACTGCCGTCATCCACGTTGACGGACTGCGGATCCAGTTGGACGAGAACCTTCTGTACATGGTGTTCAACAAGCCCAAGGGCGTCGTCTCCACCATGGAGGACCCCGAGGGCCGCCCGTGCATCAGTGACTTCCTTCGCCACCAGCACGGCGAACGACTGTTCCACGTGGGCCGGCTCGACGTCGCCACCGAGGGGCTGCTGCTGCTGACGAACGACGGCGAACTTGCCAACCGCCTGACGCACCCCTCCTACGAGGTGCCCAAGACCTACCTGGTCCAGGTCCGGGGCCCCTTCCCGCAGGGAATCGGCGCCCAGCTCAAGGAAGGCGTGGAACTGGAGGACGGCTTTGCCTCGGTGGATTCCTTCCGCCTCGTTGACTCCACTCCCGGCCACGTCCTGATCGAGGTAGTGCTGCACTCGGGCAAGAACCGCATCGTCCGCCGGCTGTTCGACGCCGTCGGATTCCCGGTCTTGCGGCTTGTCCGCGTCAAGGTGGGCCCCATCGGTTTGGGCGACCAGCGCCAGGGAAGCATCCGCAACCTCGGCAAGCAGGAAGTCGGCCATCTGCTGGCATCCGTAGGGCTCTGAGGCATGTCCGCTTTCCACAGCCAGGGCCGCGGGCACCTGGACGGACCCGTGGTGGTCATCGGCACGGGGCTGCTGGGCACCAGCATCGGGCTGGGCCTGCGCGGCCGCGGCGTTCCGGTTTACCTGTCCGACCCTTCGCCCACCAACCAGGCGGTTGCGGTGGATATCGGTGCAGGCCAACCCCTGGCCGGGCTTGCGGGTGGTGCGCCGCAGCTGGTGGTTGTCGCTGCCCCGCCGGATGTCACGGCCGATGCTGTGGCAAAGGCGCTGGCTGACTACCCGGATTCCGTGGTGGTGGACATCGCAAGTGTCAAGGCGGAGATCCTCTCGGCGCTGCGCAGCCGCGGCGTGGACCTCTCCCGCTATGTGGGCACACACCCTATGGCCGGACGGGAAAAGTCCGGGCCGGTCGCAGCCCGCGGGGAGCTCTTCACCTCGATGCCCTGGGTGGTGTGCCCGTCGGAGGAAACCTCCGGCGCAGCCCTCCAGACGGCCCGCTCACTGGCCACTGACCTGGGGGCGGTTGTTTCCCAGTTCACCGCGGACGAACACGACGAAGCCGTGGCCCTGGTATCGCACCTGCCGCAGGTCATGTCATCGCTCATGGCCAGCCGGCTGCAGGGAACGCCGCTGCACGCGTTGTCCCTCGCGGGCAACGGACTGCGCGACGTCACCCGGATCGCTGCCAGTGATCCATCCCTGTGGGTGCAGATCCTGGGCGGCAATGCAGCCAAGGTGGTGCAGATCCTTTACGGCGTGCGGGAGGACCTCAATCGGCTGATCGGCACACTGGAGGAGCCCACCGCACCGGGCGCCCGGCTTGACCTCGCACAGCTGATGAGTGAAGGCAACGCCGGCCAGGCCAGGATTCCGGGCAAGCATGGCGGTCCTCCCCAGGCGTATTCGTGGCTTACCGTCCTGGTGGACGACCAGCCGGGCCAGATTGCCCGGCTCCTTACGGAAATCGGGGAGATTGGCGTGAACCTGGAGGACCTGCGCCTGGACCACTCGTCGGGCCAGAACGTGGGTATGGTGGAAATCTCCGTGTTGCCGAATAAGCATGACCACCTGATCGAAGCACTTAACGACCGCGGATGGCGGGTACTCCAGTAATGACACAAGAACTTCTTGACACCCTGCCCGCGCTCCGGATCGGCCGGCCGCTGGTGGTGGCCATCGACGGGCCGTCGGGCTCCGGAAAGTCCAGTGTCAGCAAGGAAGTGGCCCGCAGGCTCCGGCTCGCCTATTTGGACACCGGTGCCATGTACCGGGCACTGACCTGGTTCTGCGTCACCAAAGGCATCGACCTGGAGGACAGTGCGTCTGTGGAGCAGGCGTCCAGGGACCTGGTCCTGGACCTGAGTACAAGCCCTCAGGTGGAGTACGTCCGGGTGGACGGGATCGACGTCACCGACGCAATCCGTGAGCCTGCCATCTCCTCAGCTGTCAGTTCCGTGGCCACCACCCTGGGAGCCAGGACAGAGCTCATCCGGCGCCAGCGGGAACTGATCGAAAAGCACCACCGCCGGATGGTGGTGGAAGGCAGGGACATCACCACCGTCGTCGCGCCCGGGGCTGAAGTGCGGATGCTGCTCACGGCCAGCGAGGAAGCCCGGCTGCGCCGGCGCGGAATTCAGCTCGGCGGCACCCAGGATGCCGAGCAGCTGGCGGCTCAGGTGACCCACCGCGACGCCAAAGACTCCACGGTGGTCAACTTCACGCAGGCTGCTTCCGGCGTGGTCACCCTGGATTCCTCGGACCTGGACTTCGACCAGACGGTTGCTGCGGCCCTGGTGATTGTGACCAAGGTCCTGAACCGTGACTGAGCCCATCGTCGGAAAGTCCAGGCCGGAGATCCCGTCCGGTTGGACCATGGCCTGGAGCAGGCCTGTTGGCTGGGCCCTCGACCACCTGGTGTACCGGACGTCCGTCACGGGCCGGGACAACGTTCCCACCGGCGGGCCGGTGATTTTTGCCGGCAACCACATCAGCTTCCTGGACGGGCCGGTAATGTTCGGCGCGTCGCCGCGCCCCATGCACATCCTGGTGAAACAGGAGATGTTCAAAGGCTTCCTGGGCCGGGTGCTGACGGCGTCCGGGCAGCTGCCTGTTGACCGCACGGGGGACCGTGCTGCGCTGCAACGCTGCAAGGAAGTGCTCGACGCCGGACGTTGCGTCGGGATTCTTCCCGAAGGCACGCGGGGGAGCGGGGCAGCGGCTGACATCAACGGCGGCGTGGCGTGGCTCGCGCTGAACTCCGGCGCTCCGGTGGTGCCCGTCGCGATTCTGGGCACGCGCAAGGGCAACGAGCACCTCGATTCGGTGCCGCGGCCCGGCAGGCGTTTCCACGTCAGCTTCGGTAATGCGCTGGCGCTGGGCCGCAGGGCCGGGGAAAGCGGGCGTGCTTCAATGGACAGGGCGGCGCTGGAGATCCGGGCCGCACTGTCAGGGCACGTGCAGGATTCCATCCAGCTCACGGGGCAGCCCTTGCCGGCGGCAGATTTTTCCAAAGACTTCACAGCAGTAGCCGGGACGCCGGCAGATGACCACTAAGGACAATGCAATGAGCGATACAACCCAGACTTCCGGCCACTCCGGCCCCGGCGATGACGAATACACCCCCTCCGGCTCCGACCAGGTGGCCGAGCGGCTGGCGGCGATAGACGACGACGAAGCCGAACTCCGTGCTGCGTCACTCCGGGCCGGCCTGGAGGACTACGAGCTTGACGAGGACGACGCCGCGCTGCTCAGCGGTGAATACGACGATGAGGACTATGACGGTCCGGTCAAGCTCGATCCGGTCCTGGCCATTATCGGACGTCCCAACGTGGGCAAGTCCACCCTGGTCAACCGAATCCTTGGCCGCCGCGAAGCAGTGGTGGAAGACACCCCTGGCGTCACCCGTGACCGCGTGATGTACTCCGCCAACTGGAACGGGCGCAACTTCACCCTCGTGGACACCGGCGGCTGGGAACACGACGCCCGCGGCATCCACGCCCGCGTGGCCGAGCAGGCCGAGATGGCCGTGGAACTCGCGGACGCAGTCCTCTTCGTGGTGGACTCCGCTGTCGGTGCCACCGCCACCGACGAGGGCGTCATGAAGATGCTGCGCCGCAGCAAGAAGCCCGTCATCATGGTGGCCAACAAGGTGGATGACTTCGCCCAGGAGGCCGACTCCGCTGCGCTGTGGGGACTCGGCTTCGGCGAGCCCTACCCAGTTTCCGCGCTGCACGGCCGGGGCGTGGCCGACCTGCTTGACCACGTAATGGACACCCTTCCCGAGTTCTCCACCATCGAAGGACTGGAACGTTCCGGCGGCCCCCGCCGCATCGCACTGATCGGGCGCCCCAACGTGGGCAAGTCGTCCCTGCTGAACAAGCTGGCCGGTACCGAGCGCGTGGTGGTGGACAACACTGCCGGCACTACCCGCGACCCGGTGGATGAATTTATTGAACTCGGCGGACGCACCTGGCGGTTCGTGGACACAGCGGGCATCCGCCGCCGCCAGCACATGGCCCAGGGCGCGGACTACTACGCCTCCCTGCGGACCCAGGCCGCGCTCGAGAAGGCGGAGGTCGCCGTCGTGCTCCTCGCCGTGGACGAGGTCCTCAGCGAGCAGGATGTCCGGATACTGCAACTCGCCATTGAGTCAGGCCGCGCCCTGGTGCTGGCGTTCAATAAGTGGGACCTGCTCGACGACGAACGCCGGCGCTACCTCGAGCGCGAGATTGAACAGGACCTCGCCCACGTGGAGTGGGCGCCCCGCGTCAACATTTCGGCCAAGACCGGGTGGCACAAGGACCGCCTGGTTCCGGCCCTGGACCTGGCACTGGAAAACTGGGACAAGCGCATTGCCACCGGCCGCCTGAACGCCTTCCTCGGCGAGCTCGTGGCCGCACACCCGCACCCCGTCCGCGGCGGCAAGCAGCCACGCATCCTCTTCGGCACCCAGGCCTCGAGCAGGCCGCCGAAGTTCGTGCTGTTCACCACCGGATTCCTGGACCCCGGTTACCGCCGTTTTATCACCCGCCGGCTGCGGGAAACCTTTGGCTTCGAGGGCACCCCCATCGAGGTCAACATGCGTGTCCGGGAAAAGCGCGGCAAGAAGCGCTAAGCGTCGTGATCTCCGCGACACACGGAGCTGCGAAAGCCGAAAAGTGTCACTTGCACCCTCCGGAATCGTGTAAGCTCTTCTAGGTGGTTCGGCCGGACTGCTGGTGGAAATTCCCGGGTGATTGGGGATGAAGCACAGCGGAGAACGGCGGAACTAACGGGCTGTAGCGCAGCTTGGTAGCGCACTTGACTGGGGGTCAAGGGGTCGCAGGTTCAAATCCTGTCAGCCCGACCATAAAGGACCGGAACCACGCGGAAACGCGTGGTTCCGGTTTTTTGTTTTCGGCACACATAGTGTTGCCCTACTTTAGGAATTTGGACGTCCTGCGGTCGGCCAGGATCTTGCCTTTCGTCTGGCAGGTGGGGCAGTACTGAAGTGCAGTGTCAGCAAAAGATACTTCGCGCACGATGTCCCCGCACACTGGGCACGGCTCACCGGTCCGGGCATGGACGCGCATGTGGCTGCGCTTGACGTCTTTCAGGTCCTTGGGCGGCTTGCCGCTTGCCCCGGCCAGTGCGGTGCCCAGCACGCCGTGGATGCAGTCGTAGAGCACCTGCACCGTTGCCTGGTCCAGAGACTTCGCAGCGGCGAACGGTGAAATCCGGGCGGCGTGCAGGATCTCGTCACTGTACGCGTTGCCAATGCCGGCGATCACGCTCTGGCTCCTCAGGAGCCCCTTGATCTGCTGCGAACTTCCGGCGAGGATCTCCGCCAACGTTTCGACGTCGAACGTATCGCTGAACGGGTCCGGCCCCAGGGTAGCGATGCCCGGCACGTCCTGGGGATCCCGCACCACGTAGACGGCCAGGCTTTTCTTGGTACCGGCCTCGGTGAGGTCGACGCCCCGCGGTCCATCCGGGCCGGTAAAGGCAAAGCGCGCCGCGATGTGGCCCTTGCCCATCCGCAGCTGCGCATCGGTGGGAGAGTCCGTGAAGCGCACCCAGCCCGCCCTGGCCAGATGGAACACCAGCGAGATCCCGCCGGTGTCGATGGTGACGAACTTGCCGAAGCGCCGCACTCCGGCCACGGTCCGGCCCTCCAGGGCATTGAATGGCGGATCAGCCGTCTTAAGCACGGCAAAGGAAGCGATCTGCACCTTGGTTACCGAAGTTCCCCGCAGGTGCTCATCAAGAAATTCAGCCAGGCCGGCCACCTCCGGAAGTTCCGGCATGGCTTACCCAGCCGCTTCCCGCAGTACTGGAAGGGTGCGTGCGCTCATGGGTCCCATCTTGTCAGAATCCCCGCCGAACGCCCCGGCAGTTGTGCCTATACTTTCAGCGGCGGCCTGTTTGGGCCCCGTTGACATTGGTGTTCGACCCCATGAAAGGCCCCTGATGAGCAACATTCCCGAAGACCTGTCCTATACCGCCGAACATGAGTGGGTTTCTGCTCCCAGTGCCGACGGTGTGGTGCGGGTGGGCATCACCGACTTCGCCCAGGACGCCCTCGGCGATGTCGTTTACGCCCAGATGCCGGAAGTGGGCACCAAGATTACGGCGAACGAGGTTGTCGGCGAGGTTGAATCCACCAAAAGCGTCAGCGACATCTACGCGCCGGTCACCGGTGAGGTAGTGGCGCGCAATGAGTCCCTCGACACGGACTCGGCGCTGATCAACACCGATCCCTATGGGGACGGCTGGCTCATCGAAGTCAAACTTGCTGAAGCCGACGCTGTTGAGTCGTTGCTCAGTGCATCCGAGTACGAACAACAGGTAGGCTAAAAGCTATCCGGTAAATCCGGTTCGGCCAGCGGTGCAGACGCCACGTCTTCGCACGTCAGGCCGGATCGGGAGCCGGTGCCGGACCTGCGAAGCAGGCCCGGCCGGCAAATGTTAATTGCAGGCGTCAAAGCTGCAGCGGAAGAGGAGGAATCCATGGCTGGCCACACACACAACCCTGCCGATGGGGAATACGGCAATGGTGCGGCCAGGGCGTCGGAGACCACCTCGATCCACCTCACCCCGGTGCGGGATGAACCCACTATCGCCCCCAAGCTCTCATCCGAAGAACGCAATTCCGTCGAGGCACTGCCAGCCGGGTCTGCACTCCTCGTTGCGCACAGCGGCCCGAACGCCGGTGCCCGGTTCCTGCTGGACTCCGACGTCACCACCGCCGGCCGCCACCCCGACGCCGACATCTTCCTGGACGACGTCACGGTCTCCCGCCGGCACGTCGAATTCCGGCGCACCGCCCGGAGCTTCGAGGTAGTGGACAAGAACAGCCTGAACGGCACTTACGTCAACCACGACCGCGTTGACAGCGTCGAGCTCAAGTCCGGCAGTGAAGTCCAGATCGGCAAGTTCCGCCTTACCTTCTACCTGAGCCCTGCCAGCGCTGCAGGCCGCGGCTGATCCGGGGACCGCTGCCTGTGGCAATGGCACAACCGGAACGCCGGGGACCGCAGGTCCTGAACATCGGGGAAGTCCTCGCCCAGCTCAGCGGCGACTTCCCTGGCATGACAGCGTCAAAAATCAGGTTCCTCGAGGAAAAAGGGTTGATCAATCCCCGCCGCACCCCGGCGGGCTACCGGCAGTATTCCGACGGCGACGTGGAGCGGCTGCGTTTTGTCCTGGCTTTGCAGCGGGACCAGTACCTTCCCCTGAAGGTCATCAAGGACTACCTGGACGCCATCGACAGGGGAGAGCGCCCCGAAAACCTGCCGCCAGGCGTTGTGGTGTCCCCGCGGATTGTCTCGGACGAACTGGCCGCGGAACTGCAGAGCCGGGGGCGGAAGCTCACCGAGGAGCAGCTGCGCACGGAGTCCGGGGCCAGCGTGCCCCTGCTCCAGGCCCTCCTGAGTTTCGGCCTCATCAGCCACTCCAACGGGCAGTTTGATGAACACGCCCTGCAGGTCGCCAGGGCCTGCGTGCAGCTGGAAAGCCACGGGCTCGAACCCCGCCACCTCCGGCCCTTCCAGGCAGCTGCTGAAAGGGAGTTCGGACTCGTGGAACGAGCCGTGGCGCCACTTGCTTCCCGCAAGGACGCCGCCTCCCAGGCGCGGGCGGCGGAGGCTGCCCGCGAAATCAGCGACCTCTGCCTCACCCTGCACCGGGCTCTGGTGCAGGACCACATCTCACGCATGGACATCTGATGATTGAAGTCGAGATCGTAGGCGTTCGGATCGAACTGCCTTCCAACCAGCCACTGGTCCTCCTGCGGGAGATGCATGGGGAACGCCACGTGCCCATCTGGATCGGCACCCCTGAAGCAAGCGCCATCGCCCTTGCCCAGCAGGGTGTGGTTCCGCCGCGGCCCATGACGCACGACCTGCTGGTGGACGTGGTGGAGTCGCTGGGCCACTCCGTGGTCAGCGTGAACATCGTGGCGGTGGAGGACAACATTTTCTACGGCCAGCTTCAGTTCGAAAACGGCACTACGGTCAGTTCGCGCGCCTCCGATGCCCTCGCCGTTGCCCTTCGGGCCAAGTGCCGGATCTGGTGCGCGGATTCCGTGATGGACGAAGCCGGCGTACGGATCACGGAGCACGATGAGGGCGAGGACACGGAGCCTGGTCCCACCGTCGACGAAGAGCGCGAACTGCGCCGGTTCCGGGAGTTCCTGGACGACGTGGAACCCGAGGATTTCGACGGCTAAGGTCACGTTAAGGTTAAAGTTAAGGATGAAAGTTTCGACACGCCTCTTCGAAGGACCCAACGTCTTTGACCTTGGCTCCTCGCGGGCCTAACGTCTAAGTATCGAGTTCCCATTGCTTACAGCAGCCGCGCAGGTCACACTGGAAGGTGCGCCCCGCGGAAATTACAGGCATGATCTTCATTCCTGTTAGAGCTGCTGCAGTTCTTCTCGGGGAGCTTATCACAAGGAGCACCCAGGGGAGTCCCAACGGCGAAGCAGGCGGGCTGAAACAGCCCACGGCCGGTGTTGCTGTGCCCGCAAGCGGTGCCCAGGGCCTCCTGTTCACCGAAGACCTTCCCGTCCTGGATGAAGACGCGGGCTACCGGGGTCCCACCGCCTGTAAGGCAGCAGGCATCACCTACCGTCAGCTGGATTACTGGGCGCGCACCGGACTTGTCGAACCCGCCGTCCGCGGTGCCGCCGGCTCGGGATCCCAGCGGCTCTACGGCTTCCGCGACATCCTCGTCCTCAAGGTCGTCAAGCGCCTGCTGGACACGGGTGTGTCGCTGCAGCAGATCCGCTCGGCCGTGGAACACCTGCGTGAACGCGGCGTGGAGGACCTGGCCCAGATTACGCTGATGAGCGATGGCGCCAGCGTTTACGAGTGCACGTCAGCGGACGAAGTCATCGATCTCGTCCAGGGTGGCCAGGGCGTGTTCGGCATCGCCGTTGGTCGCGTGTGGCGCGAGGTGGAAGGCAGCCTGGCGTCGCTCCCGAGCGAACATGCCACGGAGCAGTCCTTTCCCGATGACGAATTGAGCAAGCGGCGGGCAGCCCGCAAGATCAGCTAACGCTGCACCACGGGTTTCAACTTACAGCAGAGGCCGCTCTCCACGGGGAGAGCGGCCTCTGGTGGTGACGTTGCGTTTCCTATCTTGCCCGGCTGCGCAGGCCGCTGCCCACCGCCATCACATTGGCCAGCAGGTCATCGAAGAGGGCCGCGGCGGCCTTGGCGGAGTCGCCGGGCCAGTGGTGCACCGGGTGGGCGGCGCCCTGGATTTGCTGCCAGTTCGCCTGTTCCGGGATCCGAGGGCTCAAAAGGAGCTCGCCGAACATCGACTCCATCTCCGCCAGCCGGTAGCTGTGCTCGGAGGACCCTGACCGCACCCGGTTGGCTATGATGCCGGCCGGTGAAAGGTTAGGCGCGAACTCCTGGCGGAAAAGCTGGATGGCCCTCATGGTCCGTTCGGTACCGGCTACGGAAAACAGCCCCGGCTCGGCAACAAGCGCCACCTTGTCGCTGGCTGACCACGCCATCCGGGTCAGGCCATTCAGGGACGGCGGGCAGTCGATCAGGACGAGCTGGTAGTTGTCTGCGGCGGCCAACACCGAAGACAACCGCCGCAGGTCGCGGCGGCTGAGGTCCGGGCGGTCGTAGATTCCCGTGTAGGCAGAGCCGACGGCGACGTCCAGGACCGCTGGACCGGAGCCGTTGGAAGGGGCCCGCTCCGTCCAGCTGCTGCCCACCACATTCTCGGCGAGCTTGGCTCGGCGGGGGCTCTTGAGCATCCTGCCGATATCGAGCTGGTCGCCCGGTTGCACGCCCAGGGCGGTAGTCGCGTCTGCGTGGGGATCAAGATCCACCACCAGCGTGCGGATGCCTGCGGCAAGGGCTGCAGACGCCAATCCTGTGGTGACGGAAGTCTTGCCGACTCCACCCTTGAGGCTGCTGATGCTGACTACTTGCACTTGAGAGACCAAAACCTAACGCCGGATGCCGTGTTGGGAGTAATGTTTGCTCCGGCAGTGCCGAAGCGGACGGTCCTGCCGCCCTACTCATCATATGTGGATGCGTCGGCGATTCCTGCTTTAAGGGGCGTCGGCATGGCACCAACTATGCTGCCGGGGCCGTTTCCGCCCGGGCCGGCAGAAGGGCTCGGGACATGACGGGGAAATCTGTGATGGTGGCCACAAAGATTTGTGTTTGCCCTTGTAGGTCCTAGACACTGTGACCACTCACCGATCCACCCGCAATGATGCAGGAGAAGTATGTTTTCCAAAGTTCTGGTGGCCAACCGCGGCGAAATCGCGATCAGGGCCTTCCGCGCCGGCTACGAGCTGGGCGCCAAGACCGTTGCCGTATTCCCCCATGAGGACAGGAACTCGATCCACCGCCAGAAGGCGGACGAGGCCTATCTGATTGGCGAAGAGGGCCACCCCGTCCGGGCTTACCTTGACGTTGCCGAAGTGGTGCGGGTAGCAAAGGAGTCCGGTGCGGACGCCATCTACCCCGGATACGGCTTCCTCTCGGAAAACCCGGACCTTGCCCGCGCGGCCAAGGATGCCGGCATTACCTTTGTCGGTCCGCCGGCCGAGGTGCTGGAACTCGCCGGCAACAAGGTGGCAGCCCTGAAGGCTGCCCGGGACGCCGGTGTTCCCGTCCTGAAGTCCAGCGCCCCATCCAAGGACCTGGACGAGCTCATTGCGGCAGCCGATGAAATCGGCTTCCCCATCTTCGCCAAAGCCGTGGCCGGCGGCGGCGGACGCGGCATGCGACGGGTGGATACCCGCGAGGCACTGCCGGAGGCCCTGCAGTCCGCCATGCGTGAGGCGGACGCGGCATTCGGTGACCCCACCATGTTCCTGGAGCAGGCTGTCCTGCGCCCGCGGCACATCGAAGTGCAGATCCTGGCGGACGCCGAGGGCAATGTGATGCACCTTTTCGAGCGGGACTGCTCCATCCAGCGCCGCCACCAGAAGGTTATTGAGATCGCCCCGGCCCCCAACCTTGATGAAGGCATCCGCCAGGCCCTGTATCGGGACGCCGTCAAGTTCGCCAAGGCCTTGAACTACGTCAACGCCGGCACGGTGGAGTTCCTCGTCGACACGGTGGGTGAGCGTGCCGGCCAGCACGTTTTCATCGAAATGAACCCCCGCATCCAAGTGGAGCACACCGTCACCGAGGAAGTCACCGACGTCGACCTCGTCCAGGCGCAGATGCGGATTGCCGCCGGCGAAACGCTGGCCGACCTCGGCCTCTCCCAGGACACCGTAAAGCTGCGCGGCGCGGCACTGCAGAGCCGCATCACCACCGAGGACCCCGCCAACGGGTTCCGGCCCGACGTCGGAAAGATCACCGGTTACCGCTCTGCCGGCGGAGCCGGTGTACGGCTCGACGGCGGGACTGTCTACTCGGGTGCCGAGATCAGCCCACACTTCGACTCCATGCTGGTGAAGCTCACCTGCCGCGGCAGGGACTACCCGGCCGCCGTCGCCCGTGCCCGCCGCGCCCTCGCCGAATTCCGTATCCGCGGTGTCTCCACCAACATCTCCTTCCTCCAGGCGGTGCTCGACGACCCCGACTTCATCGCCGGCGACGTGGCCACGTCCTTCATCGACGAGCGCCCGCAGCTGCTCAAGGCGCGTGTCTCTGCCGACCGCGGCACCAAGCTCCTCACCTGGCTTGCTGAAGTCACGGTCAACAAGCCGAACGGCGAACTGACCGTGCACTCGAATCCTGCCAGCAAGCTGCCGTCCGTCAAGGACAAGGAGGCAGCACCCGGCTCACGCCAAAGGCTGCTCGAACTGGGCCCTGAAGGCTTCGCCAGGGCGCTTCGTGAACAGAACGCAGTGGCCGTCACGGACACCACTTTCCGCGACGCCCACCAGTCGCTCCTGGCCACCCGCGTCCGAACCCGCGACCTCGTGGCAGCCGGCCCCGCGGTTACTGCGCTCATGCCCGAGCTGCTTTCCGTTGAGGCCTGGGGCGGCGCAACGTATGACGTCGCCCTTCGGTTCCTGGGCGAGGACCCCTGGGACCGGCTCGCCGCCCTTCGCCAGGCGCTTCCGAATGTGTGCCTCCAGATGCTCCTCCGGGGCCGCAACACCGTGGGTTACACCCCCTACCCGGAAGAGGTTACCGAAGCCTTCGTCAACGAGGCGGCGGCCACGGGCATTGATATCTTCCGCATCTTCGACGCCCTGAATGATGTCAGCCAGATGGCACCTGCCATCCGCGCTGTCCGGGCAACAGGCACCGCCGTCGCCGAAGTGGCGCTCTGCTACACCGGCGACATGCTGGATCCCGAAGAGACGCTCTACACGCTGGACTACTACCTTGGTCTGGCCCAAAAGATCGTGGACGCCGGAGCACACATCCTGGCCATCAAGGACATGGCAGGCCTGCTCCGTCCCGCCGCCGCGGCGAAACTCGTCTCCGCCCTCCGGGAACGCTTCGACCTGCCGGTGCACCTGCACACCCACGACACCGCAGGAGGCCAGCTGGCCACCCTGCTGGCCGCCGTGGACGCCGGTGTCGACGCCGTGGACGTCGCCTCCGCATCGCTGGCCGGAACCACCAGCCAGCCGTCGGCCTCCGCCCTGGTTGCAGCACTGGCGCACACGCCGCGGGATACGGGCCTAAGCCTGGCCGCCGTCAGCTCGCTGGAGCCGTACTGGGAAGCGGTCCGCCGCGTCTACGCGCCCTTCGAGTCGGGCCTTCCGGGCCCCACCGGCCGCGTGTACCAGCACGAAATTCCCGGCGGGCAGCTCTCCAACCTCCGCCAGCAGGCCATGGCACTCGGACTGGGGGAGCGCTTTGAGGCGATCGAGGACATGTACACCGCCGCCGACCGCATCCTGGGCCACCTGGTCAAGGTCACGCCGTCCTCCAAGGTGGTGGGCGACCTCGCCCTGCACCTGGTGGGCCTGAACGCGGACCCCGCGGATTTCAACGAGAACCCGCAGAACTACGACATCCCGGATTCGGTCATCGGATTCCTTTCCGGTGAACTGGGTGACCCGCCGGGAGGCTGGCCCGAGCCCTTCCGCACCAAGGCCCTCCAGGGCAGGAGCGTGAAGGTCCGCGACGTGGAGCTCAGCGCGGAGGACAGCGCCGCCTTGAAGTCCGACTCGAAAACCCGCCAGCACACGCTGAACCGGCTGCTCTTCGACGGACCCACCAAGGACTACCTGAAGAGCGTGGAGACTTACGGCAACATCTCTGTGCTGGACACCCGGGACTACCTCTATGGACTCCAGCGCGGCGCCGAGCACGAGATCCAGCTGGAGAAGGGCGTGCGGCTGATCGCGTCCCTCGAAGCCGTCTCGGAGCCTGACGAAAAGGGAATGCGAACGGTCATGTGCACCCTCAACGGCCAGTCCCGGCCGGTGGTGGTCCGGGACCGTTCGGTGGTCAGCAACGTCAAAGCAGCCGAGAAGGCCGACCCCGGCCAGCCCGGCCACGTGGCAGCACCGTTCGCCGGTGCCGTTACCGTGACCGTCAAGCCCGGCGACGCCGTGAAGGCGGGGGACACCGTAGCCACCATCGAGGCGATGAAGATGGAAGCGTCCATCACGACGCCGGTAGCGGGCAAAGTCTCACGGCTCGCCATCTCCTCAGTGGAGCAGGTAGAGGGCGGAGACCTCTTGCTGGTCGTCGAGCAGTAGGCGGGACATCAGCTAAGACAAACGAAAGGATCTTCCCGTGAGGGAGGATCCTTTCGTTGCATCCGGCGGAGTCATCGCCGGGGCCCGCGTCCTACGTCGGCGTCAGGAGCGCGGTGCCGAGTACATTTCCTCGATCACCGTCTCGAAATCCTTCATTACCTGCGCCCGCTTGACCTTCATGGACGGCGTCAGGTGCCCGGAAGCTTCGGTGAAGTCAGCAGGCACGATCCGGAAGGACTTGATCGCTTCGGCCTGCGACACGGAGGCGTTCGCTGCGGTGATCAGGTCCTGGACAGCTGCTTTGACCACCGGGTTGTTGGCCGCATCCTCGAGGGAGGTGTCGGCCGGGAGGTTGTGGCGCTGCAGCCAGCCGGGCAGGGCTTCCTGGTCCAGGGTGACGAGGGCCCCGATAAAAGGCCTGTTGTCACCTACCACCAGCACCTGGGAGACCAGGGCATCGGCACGGATCTGGTCCTCAAGCAACGCGGGGATCACGTTCTTGCCGCCGGCGGTCACGATGATTTCCTTCTTGCGGCCGGTGATCCACACAAAGCCGTCATCGTCGAGGCGGCCGATGTCGCCGGTGCGGAACCAGCCGTCGGCGAAGGTTTCCGAGGTAAGGTCCTCCCGCTTGTAGTAGCCGCGCATCACGCAGACGCCCTTGGCGAGAATTTCGCCGTCCTCGGCAATCCGAACTGCGTTCCCGGGCAGCGGCTTGCCCACGGACCCGATCTTGATCAGCGACGGTGTGTTAACGGAGATGGGGGCTGTGGTTTCAGTCAGGCCATATCCTTCGAGGACCTGCAGGCCGATGCCTTGGAAGAAGTGACCCAGGCGTTCACCCAGCGGGCCGCCACCGGAGACTGCGTGGGCGACGTGGCCGCCCATGGCGGCCCGCAGCTTGCTGTACACCAGCTTGTCGAAGAGGGTGTGGCGGAGCCTGAGGCCAAGGCCCACCCGCCCGTCCTGGCGCGCCTTTGAAAAGGCGATGGCAGTGTCAGCTGCCTTGTGGAAGATGGCGCCCTTGCCGCCGTCCTCGGCCTTGGTCAGCGCAGAGTTGTAGACCTTTTCGAAGACGCGGGGCACGGCAAGGATGAAGGTGGGCTCGTAGCTTTGCAGGTCAGCGAGGAGGTTCTTGATGTCCGGCGTATGGGCCACCGTTGTTCCGGCGGCCATGGCCAAAACTGAGATGAAGCGTGCAAAAACGTGGGCCAGTGGCAGGAACATGATGGTCTTGGCGTTCTCATGGACAATTTCGCCGATGATGGCGAGGGCGTTGTCCGAGAGTTCAACGAAGTTTCCGTGCGTTAGTTCGCAGCCCTTGGGACGGCCCGTGGTGCCTGAGGTGTAAATGATGGTGGCGACGTCGTCCAGGGTGGCCGTCGCGCGGCGCGCCTCAAGATCCGCATCGCTGACGTCGCGGCCGGCTTCACGGAGGGCGTCCAGCCCCTGGCCTTCCAGTTGCCACACGTGCTGGAGTGCAGCGAGGCCCTCGGCCGTAACCGCTTGGCGGATCACGTCCTCATGGTGGGCTGCTTCGCCGAAGGCTGCCACCGCGCCGGAGTCACCGAGGTTCCAGGCCACCTGTGACGGGGAGGAGGTCTCGTAAATCGGAACGGATACTGCTCCAGCAAACCAGATGGCAAAGTCCACCAGGGACCATTCGTAGCGGGTGCGGGACATGATGCCAACGCGGTCGCCCGCAGCCACGCCGCTTGCCATCAGTCCCTTGGCCAGGGCCGAGACGTCGGCCAGGAAGTCCGTAGCCTGGATGTCCTGCCAGGCACCGGCGGGCCCGAGCCGCGAAAACAGTGCCGGGTTGCTGGGCTTCGCAGCCTGCCGCAGTACCAGATCAGTGATGTTGGTTTCCGGTGGGACAACAACAAGAGGCGGAACACTGAATTCGCGCACTATAGCTCCTTTGATATCCGAAGACCCGCGCAGGGGTATGCCTAAAGACTAGTACGCCTGTGCCGGGCCGTGCAGTATCTAAACCTACTGACGGGTAACTTTGGCGTCAATGGCGCCGGGCGGGACACTCGGGGACGGCCTCCTTCACCCCCCGAACCGCCAGCCTAGAATGGTTGACTATGTATGCACCGCCCCCCGGCGAACAAGCCGGCCCCTTGCGACGACCGGTTCCGTGGAGGCGGCGCCCAACCACCGGCCGGACCAGGTTGCGCCACGGCGAAGGCTTCCGCGAGCACCTGCGCCTTGGCCGGAAGGGCCTTGCCATCGGGATCGACATCGGCGGCACCAAGGTGGCTGCCGGCGTGGTGGATGCCGAAGGCAGGATCCTCAATGAAGCGCGCCGCTCGACGCCCGGCACGGATCCGCGGGCAGTGGAACAGGTGATTGTGGAGCTTGTTGAAGAGCTCGGCCGGGGGCACCGGATCTGGTCGGTCGGGATCGGCGCCGCCGGGTGGATGGACCTCGACGGCGGCACGGTGCTTTTTAGCCCGCATCTCGCCTGGCGAAACGAGCCGCTCCGGAAAAACCTGCAGAACCTGTTGCGCCGTCCCGTCCTTCTCGCCAACGACGCCGACGCCGCGGCGTGGGCGGAGTGGCGCTTTGGTGCCGGGCAGGGTGAAGCCCGGCTGGTGTGTATCACCCTGGGCACGGGAATCGGCGGGGCGATGGTTATGGACGGGCGGGTGGAGCGCGGCCGGTTTGGCGTAGCCGGCGAGTTCGGCCACCAGATCATCATGCCCGGCGGCCACCGGTGCGAGTGCGGCAACCGGGGGTGCTGGGAGCAGTACGCGTCCGGGAATGCGCTGGGACGTGAAGCCCGGATCCTGGCGCGGGCCAACTCCCCGGTGGCCCAGGACCTGCTCGCAGCTGTGGG
This sequence comes from Arthrobacter sp., assembly GCA_046717065.1. Taxonomy (GTDB): domain Bacteria; phylum Actinomycetota; class Actinomycetes; order Actinomycetales; family Micrococcaceae; genus Arthrobacter. The sequence goes on from JBKJVX010000255.1 coordinate 28,432, forward strand.
TGGCAACACCGATACGATCACCGGTGCGATCGTCACCGAGTTGGCCCTGGCCGGCGACGCCGCTTCCCGTGAACTTATCGACGAAGTAGGTGACTGGCTCGGACTCGGGCTGGCGAACCTGGCCGCGGCGCTGGACCCCGGCCTGTTTGTTATCGGCGGCGGCCTCTGCTCAGCAGGGGACTTGCTGGTGGAACCCGCCCGAAAGGCTTTCGCCCGCAACCTGACCGGCCGCGGCTTCCGGCCTGCCGCCGGTATCCAGTTGGCGGCCCTGGGACCGAACGCCGGCCTGATCGGGGCGGCGGACCTCTCCCGGGTGAGCAGCAGGGTGCGCGCCTGAGGCACTAAACGCGGGCGCCGTCGTCGTCCTCGTCTTTTTCCTGCGGAAGCTTCATGATCAGGTAGACCGTTCCCAGGACAAACACGGCCACGATGCCCACGACCGCGAGCATCGGTGCAGAGCGCCAGAACATGGCCGACAGCAGCAGGGCCACGGGCCCGCCCACCGCGGCCAGCCAGGCCAGCATGGTCAGCGGGTCGGTTCCGGCCAGGCTCGGCGGCTCCTCGGGAATGAATTCGCCGTCGTCCCCGTCCACGTCATAGTCGCGTGGCCCGGCGGCCGCGTTGCCGTTCGGGGCGTCACCGGTGCTGCCGGCCGACTCCTGCCGCTCGGCCGCGGAAAGCTCGGTGGGGGCGGACCCGGCAAGTCCCAGGGGGTCGAAGTCCCGGAATGTGGCGGACCTGCCCGCGGGAGTGGGTGTGCCTTCAGGCGCTTCCGGGCCGTCGGCATTGTCCGTGCCGGCAGTACCTGTAACGGCAGGGCCTGCCGGGGAGTCTGATTCGAGGCGGGCCACGAGGTCAAGCCAGACGGCGTCGTCGTGGTTGGAGCCCTGGTCGGGCGAGCCGGAGTCAGGCCTGTTCATGGGAAGCCTCCTGGACGGGCGCAGCTGAAGCGGACGCAGCGCCGGCAGTGGACACCACGCTGCGGATGAAGTCCACGGATCCCCTAAAGATTTGGTCGGCGTCGTTGTCCATGGTGGCCACGTGGTAGCTGTTTTCCAGCCGGACCAGCTCAAAGGGCGCATGGGTGAGGCCGCGGCGCAGCGCCACGATGCTGGAGTCGGACACCACATGGTCAACCGTGGAGCGGTAGACCTGTACGGGAGCAGTGACCCTGGGCAGGATCCTGATGGTGTCCTTGAACATCTTGTTAAGTTCGTGGGCGGCAGCTACCGGGGTGCGGGGATAGGCGCCCTCGTCCATGCCTTCTTTAAGGATGTCGTTCGCGATGGCCGGTGTGCTTTTCATGACGAGCTTAAGGATTCCGGCCAGCGGAGCGCGCGGATCGTCGATCACCAGCCCCGGGTTCACCAGGACCACCCCTGCCACCGGGCGTGTGGCGGCGATGCGCAGCGCCAGCGTTCCTCCCATGCTTAGGCCGGCTGCAAAGACGTAATCGCAGTCGGCGTCCAGCTCCAGGTAAGCGTCATCAAGTGCGGCATGCCACTGCTGCCACGTAGTCCGGGCCAGCTCCTGCCATCTGGTGCCGTGGCCCGGCAGCAGGGGCATGCGGACAGCGAAACCCGCAGCAGCGAAGGCATGGGCCCAGGTACGCAGGCCATGGGGGCTGCCGGTGAACCCGTGCGAGAGGACCACGCCGATCCGGGACCCCTCGCCGTTGAACGGACTGCTGTAGGGGCTGTGGTCCGGGCTGGAGGTCATGGGGTCTCCACTGAAGTGTTCTGGCGGGCGTGGGCACGGAAAAAGGCGCTGGATTTCGAAAAGATCTCCGGCGCGTCCACGTCCAGCGTAGCCACATGGCCGCTGCTGGCAAGGCTGACTACCTCTTCGAGGTGCGTGCCCAGGCGGTTTTTCAGTACTGCCAGCGAGGTGGGCGGGACTACTGCGTCCTTTTGCGACTTGAACACCTGCACGGGAGCTGTGACGCGGGGCAAGCCCCGGGATGCAGCCCCGAACAGTTTCTTCAGTTCGTGCACGGCGGAGAGCGGTGTGCGCGAATAGTCGCCGTCTTCGGTGACAACCGCCGTGGGCTGTTCCTCCTGGATGGGGAGTGTGGTCTTCTGGAAATACTTCAGCACGCCAATGACGCGTACCCGGCGGTCGTAGAAGCTAAGGCCGGGGTTCACCACCGAGACTCCCGCAACAGGGTGCCTGGAAGCTGCCAGCAGCGCGATGGCTCCGCCCATGGACAACCCTGCGACAAAACATGTATCCGTCCGCTCCGAAAGCTCCAGGTAGGCGCCTTCGAAGCTGTTGTACCACTCGTTCCAGCGCGTCCGGGCAAGCTGGCGCCAGTCGGTCCCGTGCCCGGGCAGCAGGGGAACGGTGACCGCGTAGCCTTGCGAAGCGAGGTGTTCTGCCCATGGCAGCACACTCAGGGGGCTGCCAGTGAAACCGTGGCAGATCGCCACTCCAATGCGGGCGTTGGCTCCGTGGCCGGGATAGCTGAAAGCGGCAGGACGGGTCGGGGTGCTGCTTTCGCTCATGACTCCATCGTGTCACTGTTCCCGGCAAATCTCACTAGAGTAGGGTTGCATTGAACTGCTGGCCAGGCCCGACGCGGGGCCTGAGGGCTGCTTTCCGGAGGGGTTTCGCACGTGTTCTATTGGGTGATGAAAAGGATCTTCCTGGGTCCGGTGCTGAAGCTGCTTTTCCGCCCGTGGGTGAAGGGCCTGGATAATATTCCGGCCGAAGGTGCGGCGATTATCGCCTCCAACCACCTCTCGTTTTCCGACTCGATTTTTATGCCGTTGATGGTCCGCCGTCCGGTGGTGTTCCTGGCCAAGTCCGAGTACTTCACGGGCACGGGAATCAAGGGCAGGCTGACGGCCCTGTTCTTCAGGCTCACCAACCAGTTGCCCATGGACCGGTCCGGCGGTGCCGCGTCGGAGGCATCGCTGAGTGCCGGAATGGACGTCCTCACGCATGGCGGGCTGCTGGGCATCTACCCGGAGGGGACGCGCAGCCCCGATTCGCGCCTCTACCGGGGAAAGGTGGGCGTTGCCAGGCTCGCGCTCAAGGCCGGAGTCCCGGTGGTTCCTGTGGCAATGATTGGCACGGACAAAGTACAGCCCATCGGCAAGCGTCTGCCGAACATCCGCAGGATCGGCATGATTTTCGGTGAACCGCTGGACTTCAGCAGGTACCACGACCAGGCCGAGGACCGCCTGGTCCAGAGGCAGGTCACGGACGAAATCATGTTCGAGCTGATGCGGCTCTCCGGGCAGGAATACGTGGATGAATACGCGGCCGTGGTGAAGCTCCGGCTCGCGGGGAAGCCCTTTGACCCTGCTGCTGCCGCGGAACCCCTTGCCACCGCCGTGCCTCTTGAGGGCACCCATGCCGGCCCGGATGCAGATCCCCCACATGCCGCTGCCGGCCACCCTGCCTCTGACCCCGGGAAGCAACAGGACGACGGCGGGGCTGCCGCCACCGCCTAACCCACGCCCCCTCCCCGCTGCCAGCCTTCCGGGCCCGCGGATGTCTGTGACGCCAAGGCCTGGATGCGTGACGCCGTGGTGTTCCCCGTGCCTGCGCGACCGTTAGTCTTAGAGAGTGACTGAGCTATCTGCAAAACCTGCCTTTTCGCTGTCCAGCACCGCCCAGAGCGGAGCGGCCAACTATCCCGGACTCGATGACTGGCGGGACCTGCCCATTTCCCAGCAGCCCAGCTGGCAGGACAGGGACGTATTCGATGCCTCGGTAAAGGAACTCTCCGTCCTTCCTCCGTTGGTCTTCGCCGGCGAGGTGGATGTCCTCCGCGAGCGGCTGGCTGCTGCTGCCCAGGGCAAGGCGTTCCTGCTGCAGGGCGGCGACTGTGCCGAAACCTTTGAAGCAGCCACGGCGGACAAGATCAGCGCCCGCGTCAAGACAATCCTCCAGATGGCAGTGGTCCTGACCTACGGCGCCGCGATGCCCGTCATCAAGATGGGCAGGATGGCAGGCCAGTTCGCCAAGCCCCGCTCATCCAACGATGAAACCCGCGACGGCGTGACACTGCCCGCCTACCGCGGCGACATCGTGAATGGCTACGAGTTCACGCCCGAATCCCGCGGCCACGACGCCGCACGCATGCTCCGCGCCTACCACACGTCCGCCTCCACGCTGAACCTCATCCGCGCCTTCACCCAGGGCGGATTCGCTGACCTGCGCTCGGTACACCAGTGGAACAAGGGCTTCACCGAGAACCCGGCCCACGCCCGCTACGAATCGCTGGCGCGGGACATCGACCGGGCCATTATGTTCATGGAGTCCTGCGGTGCGGATTTCGAGGCGCTTAAGCGCGTTGAGTTCTTCGCCAGCCACGAGGCGCTCCTCCTGGACTACGAGCGCGCCCTCACCCGGATCGACTCCCGCACAGGCTTCCCGTACGACACCTCAGCGCACTTCCTCTGGATCGGGGAGCGGACCCGCGAACTGGACCACGCGCACGTCGATTTCCTGTCCCGCGTACGAAACCCCATCGGCGTCAAGCTGGGCCCCTCCACCACCGGTGACGATGCCCTCCGCCTGATCGACAGGCTGGACCCGGAGCGCGAGCCCGGCAGGCTGACCTTCATCACCCGCATGGGTGCCGGCAACATCCGCGAGAAGCTGCCCGCCGTCGTCGAAAAGGTCACCGCCTCAGGCGCGCAGGTCCTCTGGGTCACCGACCCCATGCATGGCAACACCGTGACGTCTCCGAACGGGTACAAGACACGCAACTTCGACGACGTCATCGACGAAGTTCGCGGCTTCTTCGAGGTGCACCATGCCCTGGGCACTGTTCCCGGCGGATTGCACGTGGAAATGACGGGCGACGACGTCGCCGAGTGCCTTGGGGGAGCTGATCCGATCGACCAGGAAGCCTTCCTGGACCGGTACGAGTCAGTCTGCGACCCCCGGCTGAACCACATGCAGTCGCTGGAAATGGCGTTCCTGGTGGCCGGGGCACTCGCCAAGCACTGACCTGTTCCAAGCACTGAGCTGTTCCAATCACTGATGTCCGGCAGGCACCTGCGGGTGCCTGGTGTGGGCGGGCCGGTCCCGCCTACACCACGGTCAGTGTGATGACTGATCCTTCAGGTACTTCTGTATCCACAGGGTCCTGGTCGCGGACTGTGCCGAAGAAGCCGCCCAGGATGTTGTTCACCTGCACCCGGAAGCCCAGGGCCTCAAGGGCCCGCTTGGCCTCCGTTGCCTGCTTGCCGATGTAGCTGGGTACCTCCACCATCCTGGGCCCCTTCGAGATGGTCAGGGTCACCGTTGCGCCGCGGGTGAGGGTCCCGTTGGCCGGGGACTGGCTGACCACGGCGCCCTCGGGGATGTTGCGGTCGAACACTTCTTCGCGCGCAACGTCAGCCTTCAGCCCGGCCGCTTCGATGGCGTCCTTTGCGTCGGCCTCATCCTGGCCCACTACATTGGGCACCGGGATCGGCTCGGGGCCCTTCGAGACCACAAGGTTGACGGGCGTTCCTCGCCGGGCAGGGGTATCGGCTGCCGGATCCTGCGACAGGACAAGGCCCGCGGCTGCAGCTTCATCAAACTGCTCGGTGACAGTCCCAAGAGCCATCCCGGCGGCGTTGAGGCCGATCTTGGCTTCCTCCAGCGTGCCACCCGTCAGCCCGGGCAGCGGGAAAAGTTGCGGACCCTTTGAGACAAACACCGAGACCGGCTGGAACTTCCGGATCTCCGAGCCGGCCGGCGGTTCAGTGCCCACCACCAGCCCGTTGGGAACGTCGTCGTCGAAGACATCCCTGGGGGTGGACCGGAATCCTGCCTGGCTGAGGAGTTCCTGGGCCTGTGCCACCGTCTTGTTTGCCACGGTAGGAATGGCCGCGGCCGAGCCGGGACCCATGCCGAAGAACCAGCCGGCACCTGTGGCCAGCAGCGCGGCGATGACCAGGACCACCACCCACAGGACGCCGCGGCGGCGCGGGCTGCCTTCGCGGAGAGTCCGTGCCGGAGTGGCTGCAGCGCGCGCCCGGGCTTTCTCCTCCTCCTTGTCGGCTTTGCGCTGCGCCCGCTTGCTCATAGGCGCCGGCGCCGCGGCGGCCCACGGGGCGTCGTCGTCCTTGTCTGGCGGAGTGAGAACGTGCCGATGAGCGGACTCCGCGTGCGGCGCCTCCCGGCCGGGAGCCTGACCTGCCTGCGGCTGCCGGGGCTGGTACGGAGGCGCCGCGGGCCGGCCAAACGGCATAACGCTTGTTGGATTATTTGTGCGGGATATGACTTCGGTCCCGTTCTGGTTCCCGGCGGGCCCGCTGGCGTCCAGGGCCGCGGGAGGCTGCAGGTCCAGTTCCCGATCGCTGAGGTTGGTTCTGATGTGGCGCAGTTCCTGGAGCAGCGCATTCCCGTCGATGGGTCGGTTCTCCGGATCGTTTGCCGTACACCACTGCACCAGTTCGTCCACCTCCGCCGCCAGGCCCGGCACCAGGGCCGAAGCTGGCCCGACTACTCCATTGACGTGCTGGTAGGCCACCTGGATGGGGACCTCACCGGTGAACGGCTGTTGGCCGGTCAGCATCTCGTAAAGCATGATGCCCACGGAGTACACGTCGCTCCGCGCGTCCGCGGATTTACCGAGGACGAGTTCGGGGGAGAGGTAGGCAACGGTTCCCAGCAGCGCGCCCGTACTGGTGGAGGTGGTGACTGCCCGGGCCAGCCCGAAGTCGCCGATCTTGATTCTGCCGTCATCGGCTATCAGGACGTTCTCGGGTTTCACGTCCCGGTGGATGAACCCGGCCGCGTGGGCGGCGCCGAGGCCTTCCACCACGGGATCGATCAGCGCCAAAGCAAGCCGGGGCGAAAGCGCACCCTTGTCCCTGATAACGTCCCGCAGCGTATGGCCTTTGATGTACTCCATGACCAGGTACGCGGTATGGGCGTCAGTGCCCTGGTCCAGCACTCCCACTACGTGGGGGTGGGAGAGCCGGGCGGCAGCCTTGGCCTCGCGGCCCAGCCTGTCCAGGAAACTGTCATCAGCGGAGAGATGGGGGTGCAGCACCTTCAGGGCCACGTCCCGCTCCAACCTCTGGTCCGTCGCCACGTAGACAGTTGACATGCCGCCGCGCGCCAGCCTGGACCTGACGGCGTACCGGTTGTCCACCAGGGTTCCTACCAGGGGGTCTGACACGTGTTCCTGCACCCTACGATCGTAATCCAGCAATGAAACGGGTCCGAACCGATACCGGTCCGGACCCGTGGCGACTTCTCCTTGCCCCTCCCGATGCCGGGAAGCGGACCGCGGTGCTAGCCGAAGTTCTTCTGGTGTGCCTTGATGGCCGCGACGTACGCCTTGGTGTCGTCGTACATGCCGTACTTGCTCACAGAATACTGGCCCTGGTAGTAGCCGGCGATGGCTGTGTCCCGGTCCTTGCTGGTGGCGAGGAGCTGGCGGATGATCGCCACCCCGGCCGTTGCATTGTCATAGGGATCAAGGAGGTTCAGCTTCCGTCCCACCAGGTCCGATGCCCACTGGCCCGAGCTGGGGATGACCTGCATGGTCCCGATGGCGTTGGCGGGGGATACCGCGCGCTGGTCGAAGCCGGACTCCTGGTGGGCGAAGGCGAGGGCGAGTGAAGGTTCCACACCCATGGCGCGCGCGGTGTCCGCAACGATGCCGCGCATCTGCTCCCGGGAGGGGACGGGCGAAGCGTTAAGGAGCGCCTTGTTTTCGTTTGCCGAACTCACCACGGCTGCCGGGTAGCTGAAGCCAAGGAAGGAACTGGGCACCAGCGGTGTGACGGAGGCAGCTGGCTGCGGGGCCTGCTGGCCGGCACCGGGGATGGCCAGCTTGTTGCCCGGGTAGATTACGGTGCCCATGTTCATGTGGTTGGCGGAGAGGAGCTCCGAAAGCTTGACACCGTGGCGCGAAGCGATGCCGGAAAGCGTGTCGCCTGCTTTGACCGTGTACGAGCCGGATGCCGGGGCAGTGGCGGAGGAGTTTGCCAGGGCCGGAGCGGGTGCTGCCGGGGCTGGAGCCGGGGCGGCCGGGGCTGGAGCCGGGGCGGCCGGGGCTGGAGCGGCATCACCACCGCCCACTTTGACTTTCTGCCCGGGGTAGATGATGGAACGCATGTTGAGGTTGTTCCAGGCGAAAACGTTGGCCAGGCTCACCTTGTGCTTTGCAGCAATGGCACCCAGCGTGTCGCCAGGCTTCACGGTGTAGGTGGCACCGCCACCAGCAGTGGAGGGGGCGGCGGGAGCAGATGCCGGCGCGGGGGCTGCCTGCGCGGCGGCCGAACCTGACAGCTTGATCTTCTGTCCCGGGTAAATGATGGTGTTCGCCTGCAGGTTGTTAAGCTTCAGGATTTCGCCCGTGTTCAACCCGAACCTGCCCGCAATGGCACTGATGGTGTCGCCCCGGGCGATCGTGTACTCAGCCGGCGCGGCCGGCTGCGCCGGCTTGAAGGCCGTGGGAATGGTAGTGGAGACGGACGAGGCCGGGATGACAGCCGCCGTCGCCTGTGCTGCCGCCTGTGCTTTCATCGCTGCGGCCAGCGTGGCAGGCACGGCGCGGACAGGCTGCTCCGCGGCGGCGGGCTGGGCGAGGGCCAAGGATGACAATACGACCGCTGGCAGCGCTGCCGTGGTGGCAGCGATCATAGGCAGACTCGGCTTGGGGGGCTGCTTGGGCGAGCGGGACATCGTCATGGAAAGAATCCTCTTCTCAACTGCGGGTGCGGGCGGGGATGCCGCTGTCATTCTGATACTACTGTTACTCGTGTTATTGCTGTTACGAATGTGATCTATGTGAATCTCTCACGAATTTGCAGTTAGCACAAGAAATCACGCATTACCTGCAAGAAGTAATTCGTGGAGTGTCCGCAGGTCAGGGACGCTCCGGGAAATTCCCCGACTAGGCGCGGCGGTACGCCCCATGGCAACCTTGATCCGTGAGTAATGTAGAAAACCTCGTGGGCGAATGGTTGCCCTTGCCCGACGTCGCCCGTTTATTGGATGTTTCCATCACCAGAGTCCACAGTTTGCTTGACGAACATGCTTTGGCCGCTTTGCGGGTGGGAGAGCGGAATATCCGGTGTGTTCCGGCTGAATTCATTCAGGACGGCCAGGTAGTGGACAGCCTCAAAGGCACCATTGTTGTGCTAGCAGATGCCGGCTATTCGGACGAGGACCTCATTGTGTGGCTTTTCACGCCTGACGAGTCACTGCGCGGACGTCCCATTGACGCCCTGCGGGAGGGCCGCAAAACAGAGATCAGGCGCAGGGCGCAGACCCTGGCCTGGTAGCTGTCCGGCTTTTGCCTCCTGGGTTGTCCACCTTAATCAGGAGGCACGGCTGACGGTTGCTTCAGCCAGCTTGCGCAGGGCGGTTTTCGGCAGTTCATGCAGTGGAAGCGCCTCGAGGGCGTCGAATGCTGCCCCGCCGAATTCATCGATCAGGGCTTCGGTGGCCTGCAAAGCTCCCGACTCTTCAATGATCCGGCGGATCTCAAGAATATCTTCATCCGAGAGGTCGGGGCTGCCCAGCCTGGCGTCGATAAAGGCAGATTCGGCTTCCGACGCCTGGTCCAAAGCCAGCGCCACCAACACAGTCCGCTTTCCTTCGCGCAGGTCGTCGCCGGCGGGCTTGCCCGTGGTAAGCGGATCGCCGAAGACGCCCAGCACGTCGTCCCGAAGCTGGAAGGCCTCGCCAAGGGGCAAAGCGAATGCGGAGTAGCCCCGGAGCAGTTCGTTCGAGGCTCCCGCGAGTGCTCCGCCGAGCGCCAGCGGATGCTCCGTTGAATACTTGGCGGACTTGAACCTGATGATTGACTGCGCCCTGCTGACGGCACCTGCGCGGTCCCGAACCGGGCCCGCAACTTCCTCCAGGATGTCCAGGTACTGGCCGGCCATCACCTCTGCACGCATGAGGTTGAAGATCAGCCGGGCGCGGCTGCCGGCTGCGGCGTTCTCGCCAATATCCGTGAACACTTCCTCGCTGAACGAGAGGCACAGGTCTCCTGTGAGGATTGCAGCGGCCTGCCCGAACCGCTCACTGTCCAGGGCCCAGCCGCGGGTCCCGTGGAGTTCGCTGAAGCGGCGGTGGACACTGGGTCCGCCCCGCCTGGTGTCGGAGCGGTCAATGATGTCGTCATGGATCAGCGCGGCAGCCTGGAACAATTCCAGCGCCGCTCCGGCCGTCACTACCTGCCGGGCCGCCGGCTCGCCGCCGGCGCCACGCCACCCCCAATAGCACATCAGCGCCCGCAGGCGCTTTCCGCCGGTCACCAGGTTGGATATGGAGCCCATGATGGGTTCTATGTCCGGTGAGATGGCGGACATAATGGACTGCCGGGACGTGAGAAAGTCAGTCAGTTCACCTGCCACTGCCGCCACAAAGGCAGCCTGTTCATTCCTTAACTGCTCAGCTGCCGTCACTTGGCTGACTCAGCTGCCACGTTGGCGCCGATGGTAAAAGTGACAACACCGGACGCTTCCACGGCGGAGAGATTGACCGTCTCATTGTCTCCCCGAACAAAGTCCTTCGAAGCTACCGCCCCCACGGCCTCACCCGGAACTGCCTTGAACCCGCGGGCCTCCAGCTCCTTGGTGTAGAAGTCCAGGACGGCCGCAGTGGGGGAGGTGATGGTGGCAACCAGGGCGGCGGTGGCCGGCGTCGACGCCTTGTCGAAGCTGCTGGACACCACGCTCGCGCCCGGCATGAGCGGCAGGAGTTGCTGGGGGAATCCTTCGACGACAGCGCCGACTGTGGCGGACGTGTTGGGCGAGGCGGAGGGGCTGGCGGAGGCTGTCATGGTGGACTGGACAGTTTCCGGCGCAGAGGCGGAGGCGGCGGGATCCGGTGTTCCTGAGGGCGTTGGGCTACAGGCAGCGAGGGCCAATGCTGCCCCGGCAGCGAAAGCCGCCAAGGCTGCTGGCTTAAGGTTTCCAATGACCGTCACAGGGACTTTCCTCCTGGTGTAGATGCCGGATTCAGCCTCCAGTTTAGTCAGTACAAAGCGATAGGATTGCAGCCGTGGGACCTGTTGGGACGAACGAGCCGGCCGGAGCAGGTCTTCAGCGCCGCAGGCGCAACTGCATTATGCACGTGGACATGGACGCCTTTTTTGTTTCCGTGGAACTCCGCACGCGGCCCGAACTTCGAGGCAAGCCCGTCATCGTTGGGTATCCGGCGGAGCGCTCGGTTGTTTTGTCCGCGTCCTACGAAGCCAGGGCGTTCGGCGTAAAGTCAGCCATGCCTATGGCAGTTGCTATGCGCATGTGCCCCCAGGCAGTGATTATCGAGCCCCGGCACAAGGTGTACTACGAAGTTTCCGCCGGGCTGATGGCGATCTTCGGATCCGTAACCGAACTCGTCGAGCCGCTTAGTGTGGACGAAGCGTTCCTGGATGTCGGTGGTGCCATCCGCCGGCTGGGTCCGCCCCGGAGCATCGGTGAGCTCATCCGGAGCCGGGTAGTCGCGGACCTGGGCATCACCGCCTCCGTGGGGATCGCTGAGACAAAGTTTGTGGCAAAAATAGCATCCACCCGCTGCAAGCCGGACGGTTTGCTCCTGATCGGGCCGGACGAGACAGTTCCCTATCTCCACAGCCTGCCGGTCGGGGCCCTCTGGGGCGTGGGCGCGAAAACCACGGACGTCCTGGCGAGGATGGGAATCAAAACCGTGGCGGACCTGGCAGCCACGCCGGTCTCCTCGCTCAAGAAGATGCTGGGCGCCACCGGAATCCATGTGCACAAGCTCGCGTGGGGGATAGACCCGCGTCCCGTGACGCCTGTCCGCCTTGAAAAGAGCATCGGGGCTGAGGAAACCTTTGCAGAGGACACCGCCGACGACGCCCTCCTCCACCGCGAGCTGCTGCGGCTTTCGCACCGTACTGCAGAGCGGCTGCGAAGTTCCGGAATGGTGGCCCGAACCATCGCCTTGAAACTGCGCTTCGCGGACTTCTCCACCATCACGCGCAGCCGGACCGTTCAGACGCCCGTGGACAGTGCCCAGCTCATATATGGAGTGGCGCTTCAGCTCCTGGACTCCGTGGCCAGGCCAATGGCTGTCAGGCTGGTAGGAGTGCGGGCCGAGCAGCTTGAAGAAGCAGCTCGGACCTCGCTCCAGCTGAGTATCGACCGCAGGGATGACAACTGGCGGGCTGCTGAGTTGGCCGTGGACCAGGTAGCGCGCAAATTCGGTGGTAATCCGGTCCTTCCGGCCCGGCTTCTGGAGCCGGGCAGCGGCTCCGGATAAACGCGGCAAATAAGCGGCCGGAAGCGCGCCGGGAAAGTCATTGCCGTCTTTCAGAACCGCCCTGAACAAACTATCCTTATAGATACGAAGTTTTTGAGTGACGGACTTACTGCCGGACTCTCTTGGACATGCTCCCGCTCCGGCGTCTGCATGCCAGGTTTGCGTTTTCGCCACAGCCGGCGAAGGCGGGAACCACTAAGGCATGCCGGACGTTATCCGAGCAGTAGTAGTGGCTGGGATCAGCCCGGACGTTGGCCTACAAAAGGAGGTCGTGATGCCGCTGTCGGAGCACGAACAGAAGCTGCTTGAGCAGCTGGAGAAGCAGCTTCACGAGGATGACCCAAAGTTCGCGAATTCCATGGGTTCGGACCCCGGGCGCTCGTGGTCGACGAGACACGTCGTGATCGGCGTCCTTTGTGCGCTGGCAGGCGTCTTCCTCTTACTGGTGGGCGTCACCCTCCAAAACATTTTTGTTGGTGTCCTGGGCTTCGTTGTGATGGGCGCCGGCGTCTACTTCGCCACGATGCGCAGCAGTTCGTCCGCCGCGAAGGGCGCCAAGTCCGGCACGGGCAAAGCAGGCAAACAGCGGAGCTCCTTCATGAGCAGCCTGGAGGAACGCTGGGACGAGAGGCGCAGGGGAGAGCCCTAGCCTCAAGGAGCGCCCCTGATTCGGGGCGTCCCCTGATCCCCCACTTTGCTCCCCCCGATGGGGGAACGCGCGAAAAGACCCGCTTCGGCGGGTCTTTTCGCGTTTAACGGGGCACCACGACTGGCAGCGGCCAATCACAGCGGTGCATGTGGGTTTCGCTCAGGCGGAGAGCGGTCCGGGCACGGGCAAAGTCCTCCACTTCCCACCACCACCGCAATTCCGCGCGATTTAGCGGCTGAATTCCCAATAATTGCGTCTCCACACCCCGTTTTCGCGTTGACTGTGGTGGAAAGTGGAGTAATGTGGAGGGCATAAGAGGGTGGTTGCAACATAGGGGATGTGCAGTTCCTGACATCGGACAGGCGGTGGGCCAGTGTTTCTGGGCACGCATTCGCCACGTCTGGATGAAAAGGGGCGGATCATTCTCCCCGCGAAGTTCCGGGAGGAACTTGCCAGCGGACTGGTCCTTACCAGGGGCCAGGAACGTTGCATCTACGTCTTCAGCGAGAAGGAATTTGCCCGGGTCCACGAGCAAATGCGGGAGGCGCCAATCTCCTCAAAACAGGCGCGGGACTATATCCGCGTCTTTCTCTCTGGAGCCTCTGACGAGGTACCTGACAAGCAGGGGCGCGTGACCATTCCACCGGCGCTCCGGGAGTACGCAGGGCTCGGGAGGGAACTGGCTGTCATTGGCGCCGGAACCCGCGCCGAGATCTGGGACGCCCAGGCTTGGAATGAGTACCTCGCGGAGAAGGAGACTGCCTTCTCCGAAACCGATGACCCCATTCCGGGCATTCTCTGACCGGACAGGGCAGCGGGCAGCTTTCTTGGTTGAGATCTCCAGCCGGCCCATCGGCAGGCCAACCTGGCTCACTTCCCCGGAGCCAGGCGGGCAGGACGATAGGCGCGGATGGGGATCTGGGCCAAGAACCCACCAGGTGACAGCGACGGCGAGAGAGGACGAGGCATGAACGATCAACCGAAGCCCACGTCCGAACGCCATGTGCCGGTCCTGCGGGACCGGTGCATCAATTTGTTGGCTCCCGGTTTTGAAGCCGCCAGGAGCCGCGGTGAGACACCGGTGGCCATCGATGCGACGCTGGGAATGGGCGGCCACTCCGAGGCCATGCTGCAGCGCTTTCCGGACCTGCACCTGATCGGCATCGACCGGGATGAAGAAGCCCTTGACCTCGCGGGGGAACGGCTGGCGCCCTTTGAGGCACGGACCGACCTTGTGCACGCCGTCTACGACGAAATTCAAGAGGTCATCGCCGACCTCGGCGTCCCCGAAGTTCACGGAATCCTGATGGACCTGGGCGTTTCCTCGCTCCAACTGGACGAGCGCGAACGGGGCTTTGCGTACTCGTTCGACGCCCCGTTGGACATGCGAATGGACACCAGCCGAGGCCAGACCGCAGCCGACGTCGTGAACAACTACAGCGAAGAGGAACTCGTCCGGATTATCCGGAAGTGGGGCGAAGAGAAGTTCGCCGGCCGGATTGCGAACAGGATCGTCGCCTCGCGGGCCGTCAAACCTTTCACCACAACGGGTGAACTGGTGGAGCAGATCCGCGCCGTCGTTCCCGCGGGCGCGGCCAAGTCCGGCGGTCATCCCGCCAAAAGGACCTTCCAGGCCCTTCGGATCGAGGTCAATGAGGAACTCGACGTCCTGGAACGCGCCGTTCCGGCGGCCGTGGATTCCACAGCACTGGGCGGCCGCATTGTGGTTATGTCCTATCACTCGCTGGAGGACAAGATCGTCAAGGGAGTCTTCCAGGCCCGCTCCAAATCCTCTGCTCCACTCGGTTTCCCGGTGGAGCTGGAAGAACATAAACCGGAGCTAAAGACCCTGACCAAAGGCACCGAGGTGCCAACCGCCGTCGAAATCGCTGAAAACCCCCGCGCCGCTTCAGCAAGGCTGCGTGCCGTGGAACGTATCCGAACCAGGAGAGCTTAATGAGCACAGCTGCCGTCAAGAACTTTCCCGTCGTTTCCGGTTCGGCCGCCAAGCAGCTTCCTGCGGGTTCGCCGGCCGGGCCGCGACGGAGCCGCACCCCGCTCTCCGTAGTCCGGACCGTTCCCCGCAAGCGCCGCGCCCCCTTTGTGGTGCTGTGCTTCGCCATGCTTGCCGTTGCCCTGATCGCCGTTCTTGTCCTGAACATTTCGGTGTCCACGGCGCAGTACCAGTTGGTGGAACTGCGCGCCAAGCAGAGTACGCTGACGAAGCAGAACCAGGATCTCACCCAGCAGGTCCAGAACTTCGAAGCACCCCAAAACCTTGCTGCCCA
Source organism: Arthrobacter sp. (assembly GCA_046717065.1). Lineage (GTDB taxonomy): Bacteria > Actinomycetota > Actinomycetes > Actinomycetales > Micrococcaceae > Arthrobacter. The sequence goes on from JBKJVX010000255.1 coordinate 43,570, forward strand.
AGCGACGAAACTGGGGATGGTGCCTTCAACCGTCAAGGGCCAGATTGATTTGTCCACCCTGTCCGTCACGGGCAAGGCAACTCCCGCTGTCAAGGACGGCACTGCCGGGGCCGTTATCCCGGCGCCTGCTGTCGCCGGACAGCTGACAGTGGTTCCGCCGGCAACCAAACGCGACCCCCTGGAAGCCCGGAAGCCTGTCGAGGACACGCCTGCAGCGGCCACCTCCGGCACTGCCCGTGACGCAGCCACAGGCAGTGCCCCGGCAGTTGCAGCTTCCGGCGCTGCCGCTGACGCTGCGCCCGCCCAAACGGCGGCGGCGCCGGCTCCGGCAGCGCCGCCGGTGGAGCTCCACGGCGGATCCGTTCCCGCGCCTGAGCAAAAGGTCCCCGGACAGTAAACGGCAGGTCTGACAGGCAACAAGGTCGAGCAGCAAGGAATATCACGGTGGCGCAGAGGACCGGCAAGGCAAGAAGCGGCAAGGTACCCAACGCCAAAAAGCGCCTCCGCCTGGGCCTTGGCATGATGCTGACGCTCCTGCTGGTGGTGGGCGGGAAACTCTTCCTGGTCCAGGGACTGGATGTTGGGGGAATGGCCGAAGCCGCGCTGAACAGCCGCATGAAGCGGACCGTCCTGCCTGCCGAGAGGGGCAGCATCCTGGACTCCCGCGGCACGGTGTTCGCCAACAGCGTGATCCGCTACAACGTGGTGGTGGACCAGCGGGTGAACACCAAGACGGAAACGTTCAAGCGGCTGGACACGGTGGACGGCAAAGAAAAACTGGTGGACGTCAGCCGGGACCAGGGGCTCACGGAGCTTGCCGCCGCCCTGGGCATGGAGAAGGACGCCATCCGGGACGCCGTTACGGGCGTGCAGCCCTATTACATCGTGGCCAAGGACGTGAAGCCGGACATCGAGGACCGGATCTCCAAGCTGCAGATACCCGGCATCGTCACGGAGGGCGTCAGCAAGCGGGTCTATCCCAATGGCTCCGTGGCGGGCGGAATCATAGGTTTCCTGCAGGACGGCGCTACGGGCCTGGCTGGTATAGAACAGACCCAGGACGGACTGCTGAAGGGCGCGGACGGCGAACGCCTTTTCGAAATCGGAGCTGACGGCCTTCGCATTCCCGTGGGCGTGGATGAACTGACCTCGCCACAGGACGGCAAGGACGTCAAGCTCACCCTCAACTCGGACCTGCAGTACTTCGCGCAGCAGGCTATCCAGAGCCAGTCGGACAAGCTCGGCGCCGAGTGGGGCGTCATCATTGTGATGGACGCCAAGACAGGCGACCTGGTGGCCATGGCAGACACTAATTCCCCTGATCCCAATGATCCCGGCCGTGTGGCGGCCAAGGACCGCGGGGTCCGCGCCGTTACAGCCGCATACGAGCCCGGGTCCGTTGAGAAGATGATGACGGCAGCCGCCCTGATCGAAGAGGGCAAGGCCAAACCGCTGGATTCGTTTACCCTCGGACCCACCTACACGGTGGACGGGCAGACCTTCAGCGACTCGTTTGCCCATGGCACCGAGGAGCGCACCCTCGCAGGCATCCTGGGCTACTCGATGAACACCGGCACCGTCATGGCCGGCCAGCGCCTGAGCAAGGAGCAGCGGTACGAGTGGCTGAAGAAGTTTGGCATCGGCGAGGCACCGGAGATCGGGCTGCCGGCCACAGCCTCGGGTATCCTCACACCCTGGCAGCAGTGGGACGGGCGCCAGGAGTACACGGTGTTGTTCGGCCAGGGCGTGTCCCAGTCCACGCTCCAGACAGTGCGGGCGTTCCAGTCCATAGCCAACAACGGGGTGATGCTGCAGCCCCGGCTCATTGACTCGTACATTTCCCCGGACGGAACAGAGGAAAAGGTGCCGGCCGCACCGTCCCGGCAGATCGTGTCGGAGGCTACCGCCCAGCAGGTCCAGGACATCCTCGAAAGCGCAGTCACCGAGGGGCAGATCAAGGACGCGGCCATTGACGGCTACCGGGTGGGCGCAAAGACGGGCACTTCCGAATCACCATGCGACGACGGCAAATCCGGGTTCTGCGGCTACACCGCCTCCATGGTGGGTATGGCACCGATGGATGATCCGCGGTTTATTGTGGAGGTGGTACTCCAGCGGCCCAAGGGCAGCATCTACGGGATTACCAACGGGCCGGTCTTCCGGTCGGTGATGAGCCAGGCACTGCGGACCTACAACGTCCAGCCGTCCACGGGCGAACCGGCCCGGCTGCCCCAGTTCGCCGAGTAGCATCCGGTACCAGCAGTCGCACCAGCAGCACCACCGGTTCATCCATGCCGGGCACGATCCACTAGCACCATCGGAGATTCCTTGTCTGAGCTCAACCCGTCCGACAGCCGCGCCGTCCCGGAGGGACCGTCCGGCCAGGGCCGCTTCCGCCCCTCAACTGTTAAAGCTGTCCGGCTGGCAAGTATTTGCGAAGCCATCGGTGTGGCCGTTCCCGGCCCGGCGGCGGAGGTGGCAGTCACCGGAATTTCATTGAACTCACGTGCGGTGGAGCCGGGGGACCTTTACGTAGCACTCCCGGGTGCCGCCCGCCATGGCGCCGACTTCGTTCAGCAGGCCATTGAAGCGGGAGCAGTCGCCGTCCTCACTGACGACGCTGGCGCCAGGCTGCTGGCGCTGTCCACCGACATTCCGGTACCGGTAATCATCGTGGACTCACCCCGCAATGTGGTGGGGCCGCTGTCCGCCTTGATCTACCAGAGCCAGCCGGGCGCCGGGCGGCCGCAGTTGTTTGGCGTGACGGGCACCAACGGAAAGACCACCACCACCTATTTCATCAACTCGCTGCTGCGCGCGCTGGGCCGGAAGACCGGGTTGATCGGCACCATTGAGATCCATGCCGGGGGCGATCCTATTCCCAGCCTGCTCACCACACCCGAATCTACGGATGTCCACGCGTTGCTGGCCCTCATGCGGGAACGGGGATTGGCAGCGGCCGCCATGGAAGTCTCGTCCCACGCTCTTTCCTTCCAGCGGGTGGACGGGGTGCTGTTTGATGTTGCGGGCTTCACCAACCTGACCCAGGACCACTTGGACCTGCACCTCACCATGGACGACTACTTCGCCACCAAGGCAGAGCTCTTTACGCCCCGCCGGGCGCGTGCGGCCGTGGTAACGGTCGACGACGAGTGGGGCCGCCGTCTTGCCGGCGGCGCGGAGGTGCCGGTCACCACCCTCGCCACCTCCGCCGGGACCGCTGCCGACTGGACTGTCACGAGGACTGCCGCGCGCGGGCTCGGCACGGAATTCACGCTGAGCGGCCCCGACGGCGCCGTGCTCACAGTACACACCGGCCTCCCCGGCAGCTTCAACGTTGCCAACGCGGCGCTGGCGGCGGTAATGGTCCTGACGGCAGGCGTGGACGCCGGTACGCTGCAGGCAGCACTGGACGAGTCGGACCCCTTCACAGTTGCGGTGCCCGGACGCATGCAGCTGGTTTCCGAAGCGCCCGCCGCAATCGTGGACTTCGCCCACAACACGGATGCCCTGGCCAGGGCCATGGAGGCGGTACGGTCCCCCCAGCCGGGATCCAACCTCATCGTCGTGTTTGGTGCCACCGGCCAGCGCGACCAGGGTAAACGTCCTGCGATGGGTGCCATCGCCGCGCGGCTCGCGGACACCATTATCGTCACCGATGACGATCCCCACGACGAGGACCCCGCTGCCATCCGCGCGGACGTCCTGGCAGGTGCCCTTGAAGCGAAAGAAAAGGACTCCCTGGCCTGTGAAGTCCTGGAGGTCTTCCCCCGCGCCGAAGCCATCCGCCGTGCCGTCGCGCTGGCGCAGCCGGAGGACACCATCCTGGTGGCGGGCCGGGGCCACGAGGTGTGGCAGGAGGTCAAAGGCGTCAACCTTGCCCTCGACGACAGGGTGGAACTGCGCAGCGCCTTGACAGCCAGGGGATTCAACGTTCTCCGAGACGACCGGATAGAGTCCTAGACCGAGATGATTGCATTTACTGCGGCGGAGATCGCCGAAATCACTAACGGGCGCCTGGACGCCGATCCCGGGATCACGCCCCTTTCGGTGGTCACGGACTCACGCGAATCCACACACGGTTCGCTCTACGTCGCAAAGCCGGGTGAGCACGCGGACGGCCACGACTTCGTGGCAGCCGCCTTCGCGGCAGGCGCCACCCTGGCCCTGGTGGAGCGTCCGGTGTCCGCACCGGACGGGACCCCCTATCCCTCGGTGCTGGTACCGGATGCCGTGCTGGCGATGGGGGCACTGGCCGCAGAGGCCGTGCGCAGGATCCGTGCTGCGCGCAACAGGGAAGGCAGCGAACTCACAGTGGTGGGCATCACCGGCTCGGCCGGAAAGACCACAACCAAGGATCTGCTCGCAGGAATTCTGGCAACCCAGGGGAGTACCGTTGCGCCGCAGGGGTCCTACAACGGCGAGATCGGCGTTCCGCTCACAGTCTTCCGCGCCGGAACAGACACGCGCTACCTCGTGATCGAGATGGGCGCCACGGGAATCGGCCACATCCGTTACCTCGCGGAGATGGTTAGGCCCGATATCGGCGTAGTGCTCGCCGTGGGAACTGCCCACGCGGGGGAGTTCGGGGGAGTGGACAACATCGCCCTGGCCAAAGGGGAGCTTGTTGAAGCCCTTGCCCCGGCAGGCACCGCCGTCGTAAACCTCGACGACGAGCGGGTGGCCGCAATGCGCGCCCGCACGTCGGCGTCGGTACTTGGATATTCCGCGGAAGGCCGCGGGGACGCTGCCGTACAAGCACTTAACGCGGACACCAATGCCGGGGGGCATCCCGAATTCGACCTCCAGCTGCCGGACGGCGAAACCGGCCTGCACGTCAGCAGCCGCCTCATCGGCGCGCACCATGTAGGCAACCTCCTGGCCGCCGCAGCCGCAGCGTGGGCTGCGGGGGTGCCCGGACAGGCCATAGCCAACTCCCTCAGCAGTCAGACTGCCGCCAGCCGGTGGCGCATGGAGCGCACCGAGCGGGCAGACGGCGTCACCATCATCAACGATGCCTACAACGCCAACCCCGAATCCATGCGTGCCGCCCTGCGGACACTGGCGGACCTGGGCCGTGGCAGGCGCACCTGGGCCGTGCTCGGAGCGATGCTGGAACTCGGCGAGGACTCCATCAGGGAACATACCACCGTCGGCACCCAGGTGGTCCGGCTCAACATCTCCCGCCTGCTGGTGGTCGGCCGGGAAGCCCGGGCGCTGTATGTGTCAGCGGTGCAGGAGGGCTCCTGGGGCGATGAATGCCTTTTCGCGGAAACAGTGGACGAGGCCTACGAACTGCTGGACTCCGAACTTCAGCCAGGCGACCTGGTGCTGTTCAAGTCCTCGAACAGCGTGGGACTTCGCCATTTGGGCGATCGGATAGCATTACCCCGACAAACCCCGCAACCCGCCGATGAAAGGAGCACTCTGCTGTGATTGCACTTTTGATCGGCGCCGGCCTGGCACTCTTATTCGCCCTGGTGGGGACGCCGCTCTTTATCCGGCTGCTGGTCCGCCGCGGCTACGGCCAGTTCATCAGGGACGATGGTCCCACCTCGCACCACACAAAACGCGGCACACCCACCATGGGCGGGACAGTCGTGGTGACGGCGGTACTGCTGAGCTACGGCCTCACCCACCTGATCATGCTGATGGTGAACCCGGACTCTCCGGGCCCCTCCGCTTCGGCCCTCATCCTGCTGTTCCTCATGGTGGGAATGGGCCTGGTGGGATTCCTGGACGACTTCATCAAGATCTCCAGGCAGCGCAGCCTCGGCCTGGACGCCAAGGCAAAACTGATCCTTCAGGCTGCAGTAGGCATCATCTTCGCGGTCCTTGCCCTGAACTTTCCCAACGAGGCCGGCGTCACGCCGGCCTCCACTAAAATTTCCCTGGTCCGTGACCTGCCCTGGCTGGACCTTGCCTTCGGCGGAACTGTCCTCGGGGCCATCCTCTTTGTGGTCTGGTCCAACCTGATTGTCACCGCCGCAACCAATGGCGTAAACCTGACCGACGGCCTCGACGGCCTTGCCGCAGGTGCCTCTGTGATGGTGTTCGGCGCGTACACGCTGATGGGAATCTGGCAGAGCAACCAGGCCTGCGGCTCTCCCCGCCAGGCCGGCAGCGGTTGCTATTCAGTCCGTGATCCCCTCGACCTTGCGCTGCTGGCAGCCATTATGAGCGCCGCGCTGGTGGGCTTCCTGTGGTGGAACACTTCGCCGGCCAAGATCTTCATGGGCGATACAGGTTCGCTGGCCATTGGCGGCGCCATCGCCGGTTTCGCCATCCTGTCCCGGACCGAACTGCTGCTGGGCATCATCGGCGGACTGTTTGTCCTGATCACCCTGTCCGTCATCATCCAGGTGGGCTACTTCAAGGCCACCGGCGGCAAGCGTGTCTTCAAGATGGCCCCGCTGCAGCATCACTTCGAACTGCAGGGCTGGGCGGAAGTGACAGTGGTGGTCCGGTTCTGGATCCTGGGCGGGCTCTTCGTCGCTGTCGGGCTCGGCATTTTCTACGCTGAATGGGTTGTGCTGCTGTGACCGTTTCCTCCCGCCTCAAGAACCTCACCAGTTGGGACTCCGACTGGTACGGACTCCGGGTAGCCGTGACCGGCATCGGCGTCTCCGGTTTCGCGGCGGCCGACACCCTCATCGAACTGGGTGCCCGCGTGGTGGTGGTGGACGCCGCCACCAGCGCTACGGCCAAGGCCCACGCTGAAACCCTGAAAATCGTAGGTGCAGCCGATGTTCTGCTCGGCGAGGATGCAGTTACCCGCATTCCCAGGATCGACGGCGAACTTCCCGAACTCATCGTGACCTCACCGGGGTGGCGCCCGGACCAGGCCCTCCTGGCGGCCGCCGCCAGGGCGCACATCCCGGTGTGGGGCGACGTCGAACTCGCCTGGCGCGTACGCGTGCGGGAAGGCCGCAAGACGGCGGATTGGCTTGCCATCACGGGAACGAACGGTAAGACAACCACTGTCGGCCTCACCGAATCCATGCTGCGCGCTGCCGGGCTGAAGGCCATCGCCGTCGGCAACGTTGGCACCCCTATCCTTGACGCCCTCCGCGATCCTGTGGAGTACGACGTCTTCGCCGTCGAACTCTCGAGCTTCCAGCTCCACTGGGCGGAGTCGCTCTCGCCCGTGGCCAGCGTCTGCCTGAACGTCGCCGAGGACCATGTTGACTGGCACGGCTCCTACGATTCCTACCTCGCCGACAAGGCGAAGGTCTATGAGCAGACCCAAAAGGCCTGCATCTACAACGCCGAGCAGATTGAAACTGAACGCATGGTGGAAAATGCCGATGTGATGGAGGGCTGCCGCGCCGTCGGTTTCACCACTGTCACCCCGGCCATCAGCATGCTCGGCGTGGTGGAGGGACTGCTCGTGGACCGGGCGTTCATTGCCGAACGCAAGGACAGTGCAGCGGAGCTCGCTTCGATGAGCGACCTGGGGGCCTTTGCGCCGCGCCACATGGTGGCCAACGCCTTGGCCGCCGCAGGGCTGGTACGCGCCTACGGGATCGAGGCGAAGGCCGTGCGCCAGGGCATCCAGGACTACATCCCCGGTGACCACCGCATCCAGCCCGTGGCCCGCCAAAATGGTGTGCTGTGGGTTAACGACTCCAAAGCCACGAACCCCCATGCGGCGGCAGCCTCGCTGGCTACGTTCAGCAACGTCATCTGGATCGCCGGGGGCCTCTCCAAGGGAGTGACCTACGACGACCTCGTCCGGGAGCACGTCCAGCGGCTCAAGGCAGTGGTCCTCATCGGAAGCGACACCTCGGCGCTCACGGAGGCCCTCCAGCGACACGCACCGGATGTCCCCGTGATCACCCCGGGAACGGGTGAAACTGAAGAGGTGCAGACTGCCGAAGCGGCTGGCGCCGTCCAAACCGGCACTTCCGTGCCCGGTGAAACGGTGATGGCCAGGGCCGTAGCGTCAGCAGCGCAGCTCGCCGAATCCGGCGATACTGTGCTGATGGCTCCGGCAGCTGCTTCCATGGATCAGTTCTCTTCCTATGCTCACCGTGGTGACACTTTCATCGAAGCTGTCCGCGAGCTGGTGGAAGGGCAGGCCCAGACCGGCGAGGAGTAACAATGGTCAGCACGCCAACGCGCCCGCAGCCAGCCAAACAGCAGCCAGCTAAGCAGCAGGCCGGCAAGCCACGCCCCGGCTCCTCGGCAACGGCCGGCGCGCGCCAGTCAGCGGCGACCGCCCGCCTCCGGACCGTCTACCGCCGGTTCTGGTCTGCGCTGGAGGGGACCGGGACCTCGCGGAACGGCTCCACGTACTACCTCATCCTGGGATCCACCCTGGCACTGACGGCCATCGGCATCATGATGGTGCTCTCGGCCTCCAGTGTTGAATCCATTGCAGCCGGAAAATCGCCGTACGGCGACGCCCTGAAGCAAGGCATGTTTGCCGCCATCGGCATCTTCACCATGTTTGTGCTCTCCCGGATCAACGTCACTTGGCTTAAGCGGCTCGCCTGGCCGGCGATCGGGGCTGCGGTGGTCCTGCTTGCCCTGGTGCAGGTGGTCGGCGACGAAGTCAACGGCAACAAAAACTGGATTGACCTCGGCGGCATCACCTTCCAGCCGTCGGAAGCATCAAAACTTGCCTTGGCGCTCTGGATGGCGACGGTCCTGGCCATGAAGGGAAAGCTGCTCAGCCGGGCAGTGCATGTGTTCGTCCCGGCAGTCCCGATGGCCGTCATTATCGTTGGCCTGGTCCTGGTCGGAAACGACCTCGGCACCGCCATGATCATCATGATGATTACGGCTGCCGCACTTTTCTTTGCCGGGGCACCTCTCTATCTCTTCGGCATCGCAGGCCTTGCGGCTGCCGCCGGAACGGCTGTTATGGCGGTGACCAGTTCAAACCGCATGTGCCGCATCACGTCCTGGTGGACAGGTGAGTCCTGCGCCAATGGCATCGATGCCAACTACCAGGCCACCAACGGGCTCTACGGCCTGGCCTCCGGCGGTTGGTTCGGGGTGGGCCTGGGGCAAAGCCGGCAGAAATACAGCTGGATCCCCGAAGCCCACAACGACTTCATCTTCGCCATCATCGGCGAGGAACTCGGACTGGTGGGCACCGTCGTCGTCCTCGTCCTCTTCGCCATCCTCGGTGCAGCCATTTACCGGGTGGTGGTGGCGCAGGAAGGCATGTTCCACCGGGTGCTGGCCGGCACCATCATGGTGTGGCTGCTCGGCCAGGCAACTGTAAACATGTCAGTGGTGACCGGGCTGATGCCCGTTATCGGCGTGCCGCTGCCCTTCATTTCCTATGGCGGGTCCGCCCTGCTGATGTCCCTTTGCGCCATCGGAGTGGTGCTCTCCCTGGCCCGCGAGCAGATGGCCCCGGCGATCCGGCCCAAACGGATGCTGAAATTCAAGGCCAAGCAGGCCCGCGCCACGGCGCCCAAGAAGAAGACTGCAAGAAAGCGTGCCTAAGCCTCATATGACGTCCCAGAATCCCTCCATTGTCCTGGCGGGCGGCGGAACCGCCGGCCACATCAGTCCACTCCTCGCCATCGCGGCTGCCGTCCGCACGGCAGCCCCAAGCGCCGCCATCCTTGCGGTGGGAACACCGGCAGGAATGGAAACCCGCCTGGTTCCCGCCGCCGGTGTGGAGCTGGCGACGATTGACCGCGTGCCCTTCCCAAGAAAACCTTCCGTAGACCTCCTTCGCCTCCCTGGCCGGCTCGGCGTTGCTGTGCGGCAGGCAGGCGCCATCCTGGACAAGGCCGGCGCGGACGTCGTGGTGGGCGTCGGCGGTTACGTGTGCACGCCGATGTACCTCGCCGCACGGAAACGCAGTATCCCGATCGTGATCCATGAGGCCAACATGCGGCCCGGCCTGGCGAACAGGGTGGGCGCCCTGTTCACCAAGCGCGTGGCAGTGGCTTTCGACACCACCCCGCTGAAGGGCGCCCTGCACGTGGGCATGCCCATGCGCACTGAAATTTCGCACCTCGACCGGACGGCTGCCCGCACCGCAGCCCGGGAGGCACTGGGATTGGATGCCGCCAAGCGCACACTGATCGTCACGGGCGGTTCGTCCGGTGCGCAGAGCATCAACCGGACCATCGCCGCCTCCCTCGGGCAGCTGGCCGACGCCGGCATCCAGACCCTGCACATCACCGGGCGGGGCAAGTCAATCCTGGACGACGGCGGCAGGCCACTGGCCGCCGACGGCTATCGGCAGGTGGAGTACATCGACGGGATGGAGCTGGCCTACGCCGCGGCCGATGTGCTGCTGGCCCGTTCAGGTGCGGCGACGGTGTGCGAGATTGCCGCCGTCGGTGTGCCGGCCGTCCTGGTCCCGCTGCCCATCGGCAACGGGGAACAGGCGCTCAACGCGGCGGGCCTCGTTGCCGCCGGCGGCGCCGTGCTCGTTGCCGACCGGGACTTCACGTCCGGGTGGGTGGGCAGCGAACTCATCCCCCTCGTCACCGATGAGTCCCGCCTCGCCGCCATGGCAGCCAATTCGTACCGGCTTGGCATCCGAAACGCCGACCAGCGCATGGCTGGTCTTGTCCTGGAAGCGGTATCCGCATGAGTTCCGTCAGTAACCCCGGCCTTGCAGCCCTGGGCAAGGTCCACTTCGTCGGCGTCGGCGGCGTGGGCATGTCCGCCGTCGCGCGGATTATGGTGGCCCGCGGTGTACCGGTGAGCGGCTCTGACGCCAAGGACCTTCCTGTCATGGCCGACCTTGCTGCTGCCGGTGCACGCATTAGCGTTGGATACGACGCAGCAAACATGGCGGACGCACAGACCGTGGTGGCGGGTTCCGCCATCCGGGCGGACAACCCGGAAGTGATGGCAGCAAGGGAAGCAGGTGTGCCGGTGCTGCACCGCTCCGTTGCCCTGGCCGCAACCATGGGGGAGGACGTGGTGGTGACCGTGGCCGGGACGCACGGCAAGTCCACCACTACCTCGATGGTCGCTGTCCTGTTGCAGGGGGCCGGCCTGGACCCCTCCTTTGCCATCGGCGCCAATGTTCCGGCCCTTGGCGTCAATGCCGCGTCGGGAACATCAGGGATTTTTGTGGCCGAGGCAGACGAATCGGACGGGTCCTTCCTCAACTACCGGCCCAGGATCGCGGTGGTGACCAATGTGGAGCCGGACCATCTGGACTTCTACGGCACCGCGGAGGCAGTCTATGAGTCCTTCGACCGCTTCACCGCCCTGCTGCCGGCTGACGGCGTGCTGATCGCCTGCGCCGATGATGCCGGGGCACTGGCCCTCGCAGAGCGGACCCGTGCCCGCGGCAACACCCGCGTGGTGCTCTACGGGACAGGCGCTGAGGCAGAGCTGGTGCTTCACGACGGCGGCCCCGGAGACGTTGCGGTGTCCACACCGGCCGGCGGTTTTCAACTCGAACTGCAGGTGCCCGGCAGGCACAACGCCCTCAACGCTGCGGCCGCCTTTGCCGTGGCCCTTGAACTGGGCGTCGAACCGGCAGTGGCTGCCGGTGCCCTGGCACAGTTCTCGGGGGCTTCACGGCGCTTCGAGCTGAAGGGCCAGGCACGGGGCGTGCGGGTCTTCGACGACTACGCCCACCACCCAACTGAAGTCCGGGCAGCCCTTGCCGCGGCCCGCTCGGTAGCCGGCAGCCACAAGGTGCATGTCCTGTTCCAGCCGCACCTGTTCTCGCGGACCAGGGAATTCGCCCGTGAGTTCGCTGAGGCGCTGAACCTCGCCGATACTGCCTGGGTGCTGGATGTCTACCCCGCCCGTGAGGATCCGATTCCCGGCGTCACGAGCCAGCTCATCGCTGACCACCTGGACGACGGCGGGCGGCTGGTCCGCGCCGCGGACGCCGTGGCTGCCCTCGCCGCCGCCGCGAGCGACGGGGACATCGTCCTTACGGCTGGCGCTGGTGATGTGACGGCATACGGGCCGCAGATCGTCGAGGCCCTGGGTGCCTAGCTCCCGCCGCCCCACGTATGCTTCCACCGGCAGGCGTCCTGCCGGTGGGAACACTGCCGCTGGCAACACCGCCGGTGGCAACACTGCCGCGGGCAACACTCCCGGCCGGAACCCGCGCCCCGGCACCGCCGGGCGGGATGCGGGCAGCGGCCCTGACGTCATTTCGGCCTCGCGGCCGGTAACCGAGCCCGCTCCGCAGTCGCCCAAAGAGGCGAAGAAAACCAGGTTCGCGGGCCGAAAGAAGGAAAACCCCGCGGAAACCTCCACTGCTTCCGGGGGCCCTGCCGGCAATGTGCTGGCGTTTCCGGAACCCAAGGGCAAGCGGCGTAAACGGAAAGTACTGGCCGTGGCAGGCACCCTGGTTGCGGTCGTGGCCGCGCTGCTGGCCGCGGCGGTCTTTTCCCCGGTCCTTGCCGTGAATACGATCTCAGTTTCCGGGACCCGCCTGCTGACGCCTGCCCAGGTGCAGACTGCGCTGGAACCCCTGCGCGGGAAGCCCCTGCCCCAAATCACGGATGAGGAAGTCGGGCGCCTCCTTGAACCGCTGGTCCAGGTCAAGTCCGTCTCCGCTGAAGCACGCCCGCCGTCGGGCCTGGCGGTAGAGGTTCGCGAACGCGTGCCCGTGGCGCTGGTCAAGCAGGGGGAGCAGTACCAGCTGGTCGACGTCGAGGGCATCCAACTGGCAGCTACCAGCGACCCCGCGTCCGTCTCCCTGCCGGTGATTGACGGCGGTGCCGGCACCATCGGCAAGGAGCTCTTCCGTGCCACCGCGGAGGTGCTGGGCGCCCTTCCGGCAGATGTGCTCGCCAAGCTGTCCAACGCTTCAGCACAGTCAGTGGACGCCGTGGAACTCAAACTCGTGGACGGCCAGACCATCATCTGGGGCAACGCGGGGGAGAAGGAACTTAAGGCCAAAGTACTGGCCGCCCTCCTCAAGGTCCCGGCGGATCCCAAAAACCCGGTTAAGGTATACGACGTGAGCGTGCCGCGGCACCCGGTGACCCGCTGACACGCTTTCTTTTCGGTATTAATCCGACACGCGGAGCCGGTTATTGAATGTGTGAACCAGAGGAAATACCGTCACAGACATGAGTTACTTGACATAACTATAACCTTCAACTCGAAGGTTAAGGTTGCAGGCACTAAGCTCTTCATCAGATTTCGCAATAAGACACGAACAAGGGACACGTAACGTGGCAGCTCCGCAGAATTACTTGGCCGTCATCAAAGTCGTCGGCATCGGCGGCGGTGGCGTGAACGCAGTCAACCGCATGATCGAGGTCGGCCTCCGAGGTGTTGAATTTATCGCCATCAACACTGACGCCCAGGCCCTGCTGATGAGCGATGCCGACGTCAAGCTGGACGTGGGACGCGAGTTGACCCGTGGCCTCGGGGCGGGCGCGAACCCCGAGGTGGGCAAGCAGGCTGCAGAGGACCACGCAGACGAGATCGAGGAAGTGCTCCGCGGGGCCGACATGGTCTTCGTCACCGCAGGCGAAGGCGGTGGAACGGGTACCGGCGGCGCTCCCGTCGTCGCGCGCATTGCCCGGTCCCTCGGAGCCCTCACCATCGGCGTGGTGACCCGCCCGTTCACGTTCGAAGGCCGGCGCCGTGCAGGTTCCGCTGAGGCCGGCATTGACGCCCTGCGCGACGAAGTGGACACGCTGATCGTGATTCCGAACGATCGCCTCCTCTCCATCAGCGACCGCAACGTCTCAGTCCTGGACGCCTTCCGTTCCGCTGACCAGGTGCTGCTCTCCGGTGTCCAGGGCATCACTGACCTCATCACTACTCCGGGCCTGATCAACCTTGACTTCGCGGACGTCAAGTCCGTGATGCAGGGTGCCGGTTCCGCCCTTATGGGCATCGGCTCCGCCCGGGGCGAGGACCGCGCCGTCAAAGCCGCAGAGCTTGCCATTGCCTCGCCGCTGCTGGAAGCCTCCATCGACGGAGCACACGGTGTGCTCCTGTCCATCCAGGGCGGTTCGGACCTCGGCCTGTTCGAGATCAACGAGGCCGCACGCCTGGTCCAGGAAGTTGCGCACCCGGAAGCGAATATCATCTTCGGTGCCGTCATCGACGACGCCCTCGGCGACGAAGCCCGCGTGACGGTCATCGCAGCAGGGTTCGACGACGTCAAGGCCACCTCGCCGTCCATGGACCAGTCCCAGCCCCAGGTTGCTCCGCAGCGGCCGGCAGCCGTTGCCCCGGCACCCGCCCAGGCCCCTTCCGCCGGGAACCACTCGATGAACGTCCAGCCGGTCCACGCAGGCGTCGGCGCAGCCGGCCTCAGCAATTGGGGGCAGCAGCGCCCCTCCGCTGTCCCCGCCGACTCAGGCTTCGACGTCGACCTCCCCTCCGTGGTGGAGCCGGACCTCACCGGCAGCCACTCGGATGACCTGGATGTCCCCGATTTCCTGAAGTAGGCCCGGCTTGTTCCACTGGCGTGCCGAAACCCGGCCCGGAGTGTCTGTCGCCTTCACTGACGCTGCCGCCGGAAACCTGGCACTGCACGTGGGTGACGATCCTGCAGAGGTGGCCCGGCGCCGCGCGGACCTGGAACAGACCATCGGCGTCGCCCCGCACCGCCTGCGGTTCATGAACCAGGTCCACGGCACCACGGTCGCGGTCATGGCACGGGAAAGCCCCGCACCCGAGGCCGACGCCATGGTTTCCCAAGGCCTTCCGCTGGCCGTTATGGTGGCCGACTGCATTCCTGTCCTGCTGGCAGGGGAATCCGCGGAAGGGCCGGTCCTGGCTGCTGTTCACGCAGGCCGGCCAGGCCTGGCCAACGGTGTCATTCCGGCCGCGGTGGCCCGAATGGAGTCCTTTGGTGCCTCCGGCGTCCGCGCCTGGTTGGGACCGTCCATCTGCGGGAACTGCTACGAGGTACCGGCCGGGCTGCAGGCCGAGGTGGCCGCTGCCGTGCCGGCAACACGAAGCACAACGTCGTGGGGCACTCCGGCGCTGGATTTGCCGGCCGGTGCCCGGAGCCAGTTGGAGCGGTTGGGTGTCAGCGTGGAGTACTGCGGACCCTGCACGCTTGAGACGGACTCCCTCTTCTCCTACCGACGGGACAAAAACACCGGACGCTTCGCAGGAGTGGTGTGGTGCCATGACTGACACCGGGGCAGTAGGGGACGCACGGACCGAGGAGCTCAAAGCCCGGCTTGATGCCGTCCGCCGCCGCATCAGTGCGGCAGCGGTTTCTGCGGGCAGGGAAGGCAACCTGCCCACCTTGATCGTGGTCACAAAATTCCATCCGGCAGAAGACATCAGGCGGCTCGCCGCCCTTGGTATTACCGACGTCGGCGAAAACCGGGCTCAGGAAGCGGCGGCAAAGGCCGAACAGTTGGCGGAGTGCGGACTTGCCTGGCACTTTGTGGGGCAGCTGCAGACCAAAAAGGCCAAGTCCGTGCTCCGGTACGCAGCAGCTGTCCATTCGGTGGACCGGCCGCAGCTCGTGGACGCCCTGGCCAAGGCAGCCGAGGCGGAACGGGACACTACTGGACGGGCGCCTCTGGAGTGCTTCATACAGGTCAACCTGGAGGACGACGCCGGAACGCACCGCGGCGGCGCCGCTCCCGCTGATGTTGGGATGCTTGCAGAACGGATAGCAGCAGCCGGGAGCCTTAATCTTGCCGGGGTGATGGCGGTTGCACCTTTGGGCGCCCCGCCCGGGCCCGCCTTCGAAAGGCTCGGCGCAGTGTCTGCCGGCCTCGTGGCCGAGCATCCCGCTGCGACTGCAATTTCGGCCGGCATGAGCCAGGACCTGGAAGCTGCCATCCTGTTCGGGGCGACACACCTGCGAATCGGTTCCGATATTCTCGGATCGCGTCCTGCTGTGGGGTAGCGTCGGTCCTATTGGAAGTGATGGGCGGGGGACTCCAGTGCTGTCAAGTCATTGGGCGGCCCGCTTAACGGACACGATTAGGAGTCGACCATGGCCGGCGCTCTGCGCAAGACAATGATCTATCTTGGGCTCGCCGACGGCGATGAACACTACGAGTCCGAGCAACAGACCACACGTAAGGATGAGGACGAAACGATGGAAGCTGACCGCGAGGAGCGCCGTGCACCTGCACCCGTCCGCGAGGTCAGCCGCGAAGCGTCCTACACCCCCGAAGAGGAATACCGCGCCCCAGTGACCCCCATCAAGCGTGCGGCATCGAGCCGCGAGGAGACCAGCGGTCTCCGCCAGATCACGACCATCCATCCGCGCTCCTATAACGATGCCAAGCTGATCGGCGAAAGCTTCCGTGACGGAATTCCGGTTATCATGAACGTGACGGACATGGGCGAGGCCGACGCCAAGCGCCTGGTGGATTTCTCCGCCGGCCTGGTCTTCGGGCTCCGGGGGAGCATCGAACGGGTGACCAACAAGGTGTTTCTGCTCTCGCCGTCGTACGTCGAGGTCATCGGTGATGACAAAAAAGCCAGTGAGACCCAAGCCAGCTTCTTCAACCAAAGCTGAACAAATAACCTGACGGATGCCAGGCAGGGACACACCTGCCTGGCATCTGTGCTGAAATAGACGAGAAGCATCGGCTGGAACCGCGGTACCACTATGGACATGGAGATATGAATTAAGTCATGGGAATTGTTTTCGGGCTTGTCTATCTCGCGCTTTTGCTGTTCTTTGTGGCACTGATCATCCGTCTGGTTTTCGACTGGGTCCAGATGTTCGCCCGTGAGTGGCGTCCCCGGGGAGCGGCGCTGGTGGCGGCGCACGCCGTCTATTCCATCACCGACCCGCCGCTCAACGGACTGCGCCGGCTGATCCCGCCACTGCGCCTGGGCGGTATCTCGCTGGACCTGGGATTCCTGGTCCTGTTCATCGCCGTCAGTATTGCCATGGGGATCACCAGAGGCCTCGCCTGATTTACCCGCCAGACCCAGCAACGCACGGATGGAACCCGCCGGGAACCACCCTTGCAATGTGAAGAAATCTCGAGTTTGACACCGCAGTGTTGAATTAGAGGAACCAGACCAACTTTAGGTACCGTAGTTTTGACGGCCGGAAGGCCTACTGACTAACTAGACCAGTGAGGTGACCAGATGGCTTTGACGCCAGAAGACGTTGTCAACAAGCGCTTTCAGCCGACCAAGTTCCGCGAAGGCTACGACCAGGATGAAGTTGATGACTTCCTGGACGAAATCGTTGTTGAACTCCGCCGCCTGAACCAGGAAAACGACGAACTTCGCAAGAAGCTCGCCGAAGCCGGGTCCAGCGTTCCCGCCAGCTCCGCCGCCGCACCAGTAGTGGAGAAGGTCCCCGCGCCCGTCAAGTCCGACAAGGACGAAGCACGCGAGAAGGCAGAAGCCGAAGCCAGGGCCGCCGAAGAGCGCAAGAAGAAGGACGTCCAGCCCGCCGCTCAGGCAGCTGCCGCTCCCGTTGCCGCCGCTCCGGCCGCCTCCACGGCCTCAGCCGAATCCGCCGCCGGCCTGCTTGCCATGGCCCAGCAGATGCACGACCGCCACGTCGCAGACGGACAGGCGCAGAAGGACAAGATCATCGCAGAGGCGCAGATCGAAGCCAGCAGCCTCGTCAACGACGCCCAGGAGAAGTCCCGCAAGATCCTCGGCGCCCTTGAGCAGCAGCGTTCCGTGCTGGAGCGCAAGGTGGAGCAGCTCCGCGGTTTCGAACGCGACTACCGTTCACGCCTGAAGGCCTACATCGAGGGCCAGCTCCGCGACCTCGATGCCCGCGGCTCAGTGGCAACGCCGGAAGTCAGCGAAGCCAACTAATCCGGCAAGCACGTATTCTGAAAGCCGGTGGCTGAGGATTCCTCGGCCACCGGCTTTTTGGCATTGACACAGGTCTTACAAATGAAAGCACCATGACTGACGAACTCGCCGCCGACCCGGCACGCCCCGTACCGCCTTCGCCCCGCCCCCGGAGGGCCGTGCTGCTGTCCCTCTTTGCAGGTTTCGCAGTTTTTGCCTATGTCTTGGACCAGCTGACGAAAATCTGGGTCACGTCCACGATGGTGGAAGGGGAACGGATTGCGGTACTCCCGCCGCTGTTGCACTGGTACTTCATCAGGAACTCCGGGGCGGCATTCTCCATCGGGGAAAACGTCACGTGGGTGTTCTCCATCATCATGGCCGCCGTTGCCGTGGCCATCCTTTTCCAGGTACGCAAGCTGGGCTCCAAATGGTGGTCCCTTGCCCTCGGCCTGCTGTTGGGCGGCGCGCTGGGCAATCTCACCGACAGGCTCTTTCGGGAGCCGTCGTTCGGCATGGGGCACGTCGTGGACTTCATCCAACTGCCCAACTTCGCGATCTTTAACATCGCCGACTCAGCGGTAGTATCCGCCGTCGCGATCATCTGCATCCTGACGCTGCGCGGAATCGCCCTGGACGGAACCCGGCTCACTCATGAGCGCAAGGAGAAGTCCGGCGATGCCTGAGCGCGTCGTCGTCGCCGAAGAATTCGCGGGGTCCCGCGCAGACGCGGGCCTCGCCGGGCTGCTGGGAATTTCCCGTTCCCTTGCGGCCACCCTGATCGCTGAAGGCAATGTCCTCAGCAGGGGCAAAGCACTGGGCAAGTCAGCCAAGCTCGTGGCCGGAGACGTCCTGCAGGTGAGCCTGCCGGAACGGCGTGACCCCCTGGAAGTCGTGGAGGAAGTTGTGGAAGGCCTGAAGATCCTGCTCGACGACGACGATTTCGTCGTCGTCGACAAGCCCGTCGGTGTTGCCGCCCATCCTTCCCCGGGCTGGGTGGGCCCAACAGTGGTGGGTGGCCTTGCCGGGGCGGGGTACCGCATTTCCACCTCCGGCTCGCCCGAGCGCGCCGGCATCGTCCACCGGCTCGACGTCGGGACGTCCGGGGCGATGGTGGTGGCCAAGTCCGAACGCGCCTACACCGCCCTGAAGCGGGCTTTCAAGGAACGCACCGTGGACAAGGTCTACCACGCAGTGGTCCAGGGCCTGCCCGATCCGCTGGTGGGCACCATTGACGCGCCGATCGGCCGGCACCCGGGACATGACTGGCGGTTTGCGGTCATTGAGGACGGGCGGCCGTCCGTAACCCATTACGAAGTGGTGGAAGCATTCGGCAAAGCGAGCCTCGTGGAGGTGCACCTGGAGACCGGACGCACCCACCAGATCCGGGTGCATTTCTCGGCGCTGCGCCATCCTTGCGCCGGTGACCTGACCTACGGCGCTGATCCCCGCCTGGCCGCCACACTCGGCCTGACGCGGCAGTGGCTGCATGCCCGTGAGCTCGGCTTTGAACACCCGGTGACGGGCGAACCGGTACGTGTGGTCAGCGACTACCCGCAGGACCTCGCGTTTGCCCTCGAAGTGCTGGAGTCCGGGCAAGCCTAGCCAATTGCCAGCCGGCCCAGCGCATAGAATAGTGCGGTGACTTCCAGCAACGACTCGTTTGTCCATCTCCACAACCACACCGAGTATTCAATGCTGGACGGTGCTGCACGGCTCGGTGAGCTGTTCGACGAAACCGAACGGCTGGGCATGCCCGCCATTGCCACCACGGACCACGGCTATCTCTTCGGCGCCTTCGACTTTTGGAAGAAGGCCACGGACAAGGGGATCAAGCCGATTATCGGCGTCGAGGCCTACGTAACTCCGGGAACGGCGCGCGGTGACAAAAGCCGGGTGCGCTGGGGTGAGGAGCACCAGCGCAAGGACGATATCTCCGGCGGTGGCTCGTACACGCACATGACGCTGCTCAGCTATAACAACGCGGGCATGCGGAACCTGTTCCGGGCGTCGTCCATCGCTTCCCTGGATGCTGTATTCGGCAAATGGCCGCGGCTGGACCGGGAACTGCTGAACACCTACTCGGAGGGGCTTATCGCCACCACGGGCTGCCCGTCCGGGGAGATCCAGACGCGACTGCGGCTGGGCCAATACCGTGAGGCGCTTGAGGCAGCCTCCGAGTTCCGCGACATTTTCGGTGCCGAGAACTATTTCTGTGAACTGATGGACCATGGGCTGGACATCGAACGGCGGGTCACCGGGGACCTGCTCCGGCTCGCCAGGGAACTGAACCTTCCCCTCGTCGCCACGAACGACCTTCACTACACGCACGAGCACGACGCCAAGGCCCACGAGGCGCTGCTGGCCATCCAGTCCGGCTCCACCCTCCTGGAACCCACGTACGACAACGGCGGCTCACGCTTCGCCTTCTCCGGCAGCGGCTACTACCTGAAGTCACCGCAGGAAATGCGTGAGCTCTTCCGGGACCACCCCGATGCCTGCGATAACACCCTCCTGATCGCCGAGCGGTGCGAGGTTTCCTTCAACACCGGCGCCAACTACATGCCACGGTTCCCCTGCCCGCCCGGCGAGGACGAGACCTCATGGCTGGTCAAGGAAGTAGCGACGGGACTCGAGTACCGTTACCCGGCCGGTGTTCCGGACGAGGTGCGGGCGCAGGCCGATTACGAGCTGGGCGTCATTACCTCCATGGGGTTCCCCGGCTACTTCCTGGTGGTGGCGGACTTCATCAACTGGGCCAAGAACAACGGCATCCGGGTGGGCCCCGGCCGTGGTTCCGGCGCCGGCTCCATGGTGGCCTACGCCATGCGCATCACCGACCTGGACCCGCTGCGCCACGGGCTCATCTTCGAGCGGTTCCTGAACCCTGATCGTGTCTCCATGCCCGACTTCGACGTCGACTTCGATGACCGGCGCCGCCCCGAAGTCATCGACTACGTGACCCGCAAGTACGGTGACGAGCGCGTTGCCATGATTGTCACCTACGGCACGATCAAAACAAAGCAGGCGCTGAAGGACTCCTCGCGCGTGCTGGGGTATCCGTTCAGCATGGGGGAGCAGCTGACCAAGGCGCTGCCCCCGGCCGTGATGGCCAAGGACATCCCACTGGCGGATATCCAGAACCCGGAGGCCAAACGCTACGGCGAAGCCGGCGACTTCCGGCAGCTGATCAGCACGGACCCGGAGGCCGCCAAGGTGTTCGAGACAGCGCTGGGCATTGAGGGGCTGAAGCGCCAGTGGGGCGTGCACGCGGCCGGCGTGATCATGTCCTCGGACCCGATCATCGACGTCATCCCCATCATGCGCCGGATCCAGGACGGCCAGGTGATCACGCAGTTCGATTACCCCACCTGTGAGGGCCTTGGCCTGATCAAGATGGACTTCCTGGGCCTCCGGAACCTGACGATTATTTCCGACGCCCTGGAAAACATCAAGATGAACCGCGGCATCGACCTTGACCTGGAGTCCCTGGAACTCGACGACGCTCCGTCCTACGAGCTGTTGGCCCGCGGCGACACCCTTGGCGTGTTCCAGCTCGACGGCGGGCCGATGCGTTCCCTGCTCAAGCTGATGAAGCCTGACAACTTCGAAGACATCTCGGCCGTGCTCGCCCTGTACCGGCCGGGGCCCATGGGCGCCAACGCACACACCGACTACGCGCTGCGCAAGAACGGGATCCAGGAAGTCATCCCGATCCACCCGGAACTGAAGGAACCGCTTGCCGAAATCCTCGGCGGAACGTACGGCCTGATCGTGTACCAGGAGCAGGTGATGGCGGTGGCCCAGAAGCTGGCCGGTTACTCGCTTGGCCAGGCAGACATCCTCCGCCGCGCCATGGGTAAAAAGAAGAAATCCGAACTTGACAAGCAGTTCGCGGGCTTCTCCCAGGGCATGCAGGACAACGGCTACTCCATGGAGGCCGTGAAGACCCTGTGGGACATCCTGCTGCCGTTCTCGGACTACGCGTTCAACAAGGCACACTCCGCCGCGTACGGCGTGATCTCCTACTGGACCGCGTACCTGAAGGCCCACTACGCGCCGGAATACATGGCCGCGCTGCTCACATCGGTGGGTGACGACAAGGACAAGTCAGCCATCTACCTGAACGAATGCCGGCGCATGGGCATCACCGTGCTGCCGCCGGACGTTAATGAGTCCGCGCTGAACTTCACTCCTGTGGGCAACGACATCCGCTTCGGCATGGGCGCCATCCGGAACGTGGGTGTCAACGTTGTGGAAGCCATGGTGGCCGCCCGCGAAAGCGAGGGCGCGTTCACGTCCTTTAAGGACTACCTGATGAAGGTGCCGGCAGTGGTCTGCAACAAGCGCACTATTGAATCGCTCATCAAGTCCGGCGCATTCGACTCACTGGGCCATCACCGCCGTGCCCTGGCGATGATCCATGAGGAGGCCATCGATTCCGTTATCACACTCAAGCGGAACGAGGCGATTGGCCAG
Organism: Arthrobacter sp.; assembly: GCA_046717065.1. GTDB lineage: Bacteria > Actinomycetota > Actinomycetes > Actinomycetales > Micrococcaceae > Arthrobacter. The sequence continues at coordinate 65,719 of JBKJVX010000255.1, forward strand.
TTCGACCTTTTCGCCGGCTTTGAGGAGGCCGAGTCCGAGTCGTCGCTGAGCATCGATATCCCTGACCTTCCGGAGTGGGAGAAGAAGGACAAACTCTCCTTCGAACGGGACATGCTGGGGCTGTATGTCTCGGACCACCCGCTGCAGGGCCTTGAAGGTGTGCTGAGCCAGCACGCCGAAATGACCATCACGTCCGTCCTCGGCGAGGATGGGCCGCAGGACGGCGCCATCATCACCATCGCCGGCATGATTACGTCGCTGAGCCGGCGCATCGCGAAGGCCAGCGGCAACGCCTACGCCAGGGCCGAGGTGGAGGACCTGGGCGGTTCGATGGAAGTGATGTTCTTCGGCCAGGTTTATGGACCCATTGCCTCGGTGCTCGCCGAAGACCTGATCGTGGTGGTCAAGGGGCGCCTGCAGAAGCGTGACGACGGCGCGATCACCCTCAACTGCATGGAACTGTCCGTTCCGGACCTGAGCGAAGGGCTGAACGGACCCCTGGTGATCACCATGCTCACCCACAAGGCCACCGAGGCTGTGGTCACGGAGCTGGGCGATGTGCTCCGGACCCACCGCGGGAACTCGGAAGTCCGGCTGCACCTGCAGGGCGACACCAGAACCGAAATCATGGGACTGCCGGTACACCTCCGCGTGAACCCGAGCCCGTCGCTCTTTGGCGACCTGAAGGTACTGCTGGGACCCGCCTGCCTGGACGCCTAAGGGCTCCGGGGAGGGGCGACAAACAGCAGCCGACGCCGGGAGCGAATCCCACCGTCGGCTGCTGTTTGGTGGGTGAGGCCTGTCAGATTTCGTAGTCGAGCGGCACGGGCTGGCTGTAGCCGCCTCCGTGGTAGAGCAGCGGCGAGCCGTCTCCGCCCACCTGGCCGTCAACCACTTGGACCACCACAACCGCGTTGTTCTCGAACGAGAGGCGCATCTGCACCTCGCCGATCAACCAGCCGGCCACGTCCTTGAGCACCGGAACCCCGTGCGGCCCGACGTCCCAGTGGTCGCCTTCAAAGCGGTTGCCGGCCCCGGCAAACCGGTCCGCGAGTTGCTGGTTTTCCAGGCCGAGCATGTGGACCCCGAGGTAGGTAGTGTTGGCCACGGCCGGCCATGACCTGGAACTGCGCGCCATGTTGAAGGTGAAACGCGGGGGCTGCGCTGACAGCGACGCTACGGACGTGGCGGTGAATCCAAACGGCTTGTCCTGGTAGTTGACCGTGATGATGGCAACGCCCGCGGCATGGCGCCGGAACATCTCCCTGAACGTCCGCTCGAACGGTACGTCATTTACGGTCACGGGTACTCCTGTGGTGGATGGCTGTGTTCTCCTTCAAGGGTATGGTCCCGTTGGCCAGGCAGGGAATCTCTTGAAGCCCCACGTCCGGCCGTTAAGCCGCTGGCACATTTGTTAAGGTGTGTTGCATGACGAAAACAATCCGCCGGGTAAGTCCGCGGTTGCCCTGGGCCCTGCTCGCGGTCCCGGCAGCGGCGGGCGTGCCCGCTGGAATCCTCTGGTGGATCCTGGCGCCCGGCGGCCTCAACCTGATCACCAGGGATCCCGCGCTCGGCGCCGGCACCAACCCAGTGGTGTGGCTGCCAAGGGACCTCACGCTGGCCGGGCTGCTGGTCTTCGCGGGGTGCATCCTGGCGGTGTTCCTGGCCGACAAAAAGCGCAGGGATCCGCAGGCAGACCTGTTGATGGGGCTGGCCGGCGCCTTATGCGGCGCAGTCCTGGCCTGGCAGGCCGGGTTGGTGTCCGCGCAGCTGTGGGGGCCTGACGTGGACGCCTCGGCCAACGCCAGCATCGCCTTTTCGTTGCGCGGCCTGCCCGTGCTGCTGCTGTGGCCCGCTGCCACTGCCGTGTCCGTCTTCGTTCTGGAGTTGATGCGCCTCCTTGGCAGGAAGGACGACGGCGGCGCGGACAGTTCGCGGCCCGTTGCAGTTGGGCCAGTAAAATAGTGCGGTGACCATTTCTTCGGAGTTTCCCGCCACCCCCGCCACTTCCGCCGTGAGCTTTCGGACCGTTGACCTTCGGGGCCGGAACCTGACCCTCGCTGGGCTTCGCGCTGCGGTGCCGCGCGCCCAGGGCCAGACGGTGGCCGACGCGGAGGAAAAGGTCCTCAACATCATCGCGGCCGTCCGGCAGCGGGGTTTCGATGCCTTGGGCGAACTGGCCCTGCGCTTCGACGGGGTGGCGCAAAACCACCCGCGCGTCCCGCAGGATAGCCTCTCGGCGGCGCTTCAGCAGTTGGATCCGGCCGTCCGCCGGGCGCTGGAGGAATCTATCAGCAGGGCACGCCGGTTCGCCGACGGCCAGCGTCCGCGCAACGTGGAGGTCCAACTCGGGGACGGCGCGGTGGTTTGCCAGAACTGGGTGCCGGTGGCGCGGGTGGGACTCTACGTCCCCGGCGGCCTGGCTGTCTACCCGTCTTCCGTGATTATGAACGTGGTTCCGGCCCTCGCAGCCGGGGTGGAGTCCATTGCCCTGGCATCCCCTCCGCAGAAGGAGTTTGGCGGGCTGCCGCATCCCACCATCCTTGCGGCCGCTGCGCTGCTCGGCATCACGGAGGTGTACGCCATCGGCGGCGCCCAAGCCATTGCCGCATTTGCCTATGGGGTGCCTGCGACGGAGGCCGGTCCGGCCCTGGAACCGGTGGATGTGGTGACCGGGCCGGGCAACATTTTCGTCGCCACGGCCAAGCGCCTGGTCAAGGGTGCGGTGGGGATCGATTCCGAGGCGGGCACCACCGAAATTGCCATCCTGGCGGACTCCACGGCCCAACCTGCCCTGGTTGCCGCCGACCTGATCAGCCAGGCCGAGCACGATCCCAAGGCCGCCTCGGTGTTGATCACGGATTCCGAAGACCTCGCGGCTGCCGTACGCAAGGAACTGGACCGGCAGGCCGTGGCCACCAAGCACTCCGGCCGGGTCCGCGAAGCACTGTCCGGCCCGCAGTCCGGAGTGGTCCTGGTAGACGACCTGGAACAGGGCATCGCTGCCTGCGACGCGTACGCCGCAGAACACCTGGAAATCATGACCCGGGACGCAGCCGGCGTGGCCGCCAGGATCCGCAATGCCGGCGCCATCTTTGTTGGGGACTACAGCCCCGTCAGCCTGGGGGACTACTGTGCCGGCTCCAACCACGTACTGCCCACCAGCGGCACGGCTGCCTTCTCGTCCGGCTTGAATGTCACCACCTTCCTGCGTGCCATCCAGGTAGTGAACTACAGCCGTGACGCCCTGGCGGAAGTAAGCGGCCACATCGTCAGCCTCGCCGGCGCAGAAGACCTGCCAGCCCACGGCGAGGCGGTAACGGCCCGGTTCCCTGGGGGTCAGGACCTGCCGGGCTCCAATATCTAGTAGGAACCACCACAACATGTAGTAGTTACAGGCTTGTGATTAGACTGTGCCGGGACGTAAACTAAGAGGCGATGCTGGCTGCCTGTAAGTTGCCACAGCGGTCAGCAGGAAGCCAACCAGCAAGCGAAGAAAATCAAGCGAAAGAAGGGACGCCATGTATTGTCCGTTCTGCCGCAACCCCGATTCCCGGGTGGTGGACAGCCGCATGGCGGACGACGGCTCGGCCATCCGCCGGCGCCGCCAGTGCCCTGAATGCGGGCGCAGGTTCACCACGGTGGAGACCACCAGTTTGTCCGTCATCAAGCGTTCCGGCGTGGGGGAGCCCTTCAGCCGCAGCAAGGTCATCAACGGTGTCCGCAAGGCCTGCCAGGGACGCCCGGTCAGCGAGGACGACCTTGCGCTGCTCGCCCAGGAAGTCGAGGAGCAGATCCGCTCATCCGGCGCCGCCGAAATTGACGCCCACGAGGTGGGACTCGTTATCCTCGGTCCGCTGCAGAAGCTCGACAAGGTGGCTTACCTCCGCTTCGCGAGCGTCTACCAGGCCTTCGAATCCCTGGAGGATTTCGAATCGGCCATCGCCCTGCTCCGCCAAGAGGCCGAGGAGGACGCAAAAAGTACTCCTGCCCAGGGCGCCAGAAGCTCCGAAAAGAGCGCACTGTAAGCTCCGGTGGTGGCAGTGGAGGGGAAGCCGCGGCCACCACCGGCACCACATCTGCCGCCTGCAGAGGGCCAGGCCGGCTACCTTCCCCCTGAAACGGGCAGCACGGCGCCGGTGATATAGCCCGCCTCCGCCGACATCAGCCACAGTACGGCGCCTGCCACCTCTTCGGGTTCAGCGCCCCTGCCGAGCGGAATAGTCGAATTCAGCCGCTCAACGCGGTCCGGCATACCGGCCGCGGCGTGAAGGCCGGTGTTGGTGCTCCCGGGCGCCACTGCGTTCACCCGGATGCCCTGCTTTGCCACTTCAGCCGCCAGGCCTGTGGTGAGCACGTCCACCGCCCCCTTGGACGCCGCGTAGTGCGCCCAGGTTCCGGGGGAACCTGCCTTGGTTGCGGTGGAGGAGATATTGATGATGGAACCGCCGGCGCCGCCCGCCTGGCTGTCCAGGCGCCGCACCGCTTCCTGGCAGACGTAGATCAGCCCGGTGACGTTGACATCCATGACCCGCCGGATGTTCTCAGCGGGCACGTCCACGAGGTTCCCGATCAGGTTGCCGGTGATACCCGCGTTGTTTACTACTGCTGTCAGCGGCCCAAGCCGCGCGGCGGCGTCGAACAGGGAGCGGACTGCGGCGGGATCGCTGACGTCGGCCTCGGCACGCACTGCTGTGCCGCCGTCGTCCGTGATGTCCTTTACCACCGCCGCGGCACCGTCAGCATCGGCGGAGTAGTTCACCACCACGGCGTAACCGGTACGGGCAGCCAACCGGGCGGTGGCGGCACCGATGCCCCGGCTGGCCCCGGTGACCACCATAACGCCGCGGGTGGCGGGGCCGGAAACGACGCCCACCGCTATTCTGCGAGCTTGTGCTTCAAAGCGATTTCGATGGCGGCGCCTACGATGCCGGCCTCGTTCCGCAGGACCGCAGGCACGATCGGTGTGCGGAGCTTGAGCTTCGGCAGGTACTCGTCTGCCCGCTTGGAAATGCCCCCGCCTACGATGAACAGTTCGGGGGAGAACAGGAACTCGACATGGGAGAAGTAGCGCTGCAGCAGGACACTGTATTCGTCCCAGGTGAGGCCGTCCCTTTCACGGGCCACGGCGGAGGCCTTGGTTTCCGCGTCGTGGCCGTCGATTTCCAGGTGGCCCAGCTCGGCGTTCGGTACGAGTTTGCCGTCGAAGATAAAGGCCGAGCCGATTCCCGTACCGAGGGTGATCACCAGAACCGTTCCGGCGACCCCTGCCCCGGCGCCATAGCGGGCCTCCGCGAGGCCGGCGGCGTCGGCGTCGTTGATGACCTCGACCGGACGGCCCAGGCGCGCCGTCAGGAGGCCGTCGATGTCGGTGTTGAGCCAGCTCTTGTCCACGTTCGCGGCAGAGTGGACCACGCCGTGCTGGATGATGCCGGGGAATGTGACGCCAACGGGGGAGCCGGCGGCAGGCGCCTCAGGGCGTGCCGAAAGCTCGGAAACCACCAGTGCCACTGCCTCGGCGACCGACTCGGGGGTGGCCGGCTGAGGGGTGGGAACGCGGAATCGGTCACCCAGCAGTTTGCCCTTCTTCAGGTCGACAATGCCGCCCTTGATTCCCGTGCCTCCGATGTCGATGCCGATCAGCGGGGCGTTCTTGTGCGACTTCTCGTCCTTCTTGGCCAATGGGTTTTCCGTTCGTGGCAGGGGCGGGCAGGGAAGGGGCGGCGGGAAGCCGGCCCGGTAGTTGCGTGGTCAACGGCGCTGGCTGACCGGTAACACGTGTTGGGAAGCTTGGGACTGCTGCGGGTCAGGGGAGGGTCAGGATCTCCGCCCCGGACTCGGTGACCAGCAGGGTGTGCTCAAACTGGGCCGTGCGCTTGCGGTCCCGCGTCACAACGGTCCAGTCATCGGCCCACATGTCCCACTCCACGGTGCCCAGCGTCAGCATCGGTTCAATGGTGAACACCATGCCGGGCTCAATCACCGTGCTGTAGGCGGGGGCGGCGTCGTAGTGCGGGATAATGAGTCCGGTGTGGAAGGCCTCCCCGACGCCGTGGCCGGTGAAGTCCCGGACCACCCCGTAGCCAAAGCGCTTGGCGTAGGACTGGATGGCGCGGCCGATCACGTTGATCTCGCGTCCCGGGGCAACGGCCTTGATGGCACGGTTGAGGGATTCCTGCGTCCGTTCCACGAGCAGGCGGGACTCTTCGTCAACATCCCCTACCAGGAAGGTGTAGTTGGTGTCTCCGTGGACGCCGTCGATGTAGGCCGTGATGTCGATGTTGAGGATGTCGCCGTCGTTGACCACGGTGGTGTCCGGGATCCCGTGGCAGATGACCTCGTTCAGGGACGAGCACAAGGACTTGGGGAATCCCCGGTATCCGAGGGTGGAGGGGTAGGCGTGGTGGTCAAGGAGGAACTCATGGCCCACCTTGTCCAGCTGGTCGGTGGTGACACCGGGCTCGATGTGCCTGCCTACTTCGACGATGGCTTGCGCGGCGATTTTTGCGGCCACGCGGATCTTCTCGACGGTTTCCGCGGACTTTACCTCGGAGCCCGTGAACTTCGCGGGTGCCGGCCTGCCCACATACTCGGGGCGGGGGATGGACGCCGGTACGGGACGCTGCGGGCTGACGGTTCCCGGGGTAAGGGTGCCGATGGGTGCAGTCGAGGCAAGGGAAGGCATAGATTGATCATATAAGGCACCACAGAAGGCCTAACAACCGGGAGCCGCGTCTGTCCCGCGTAAGGGTTTAAGTTACGCGCGTCACGCAGGTTCCTGCCTGCCGGAACGGGGAACAACGATGACTGAGTACTGGTACAACATCAAAACCCACGAGGTGGAGGAGGACCGGCTCTCGGACTGGAGCCAGCTGATCGGCCCCTACAGAACCAGGGCAGAAGCGGAGCACGCCCTCGAGAAGGTCCGGGCCCGCAATGAAGCCTGGGAAAAGGACGACGACGACTGACGGCACGCAGGGCAGGCCGGCCTGGCGCCGGCCTGCTTCCGGGGAACCCGCGGCTAGAAAGTGTGCTCAGGCCCGGGGAACTGGCCGGACCTGACATCCTCACCGTACGCCGCTGCCGCATCAAGGAGAGTGGTCCGAAGGTCCGCGTACTGCTTGACGAACTTGGCCATCCTGCCGCCCCGGAGTCCGGCCATGTCCTGCCAGACCAGCACCTGGCCGGTGGTCTCCTTGCCGGCGCCGATGCCCACGGTGGGAACGGAAACGGCCTTATCCACTGCCGCCGCCGTCTCCGCGGGGACCATTTCCATCAGCACGCTGAAGGCGCCGGCATCCGCCAACGCCACGGCGTCGTCAATCAGGCGTTGAGCGTCGTCGCCGCGGCCCTGGACACGGTAACCGCCCAGCGCGTGCTCACTCTGCGGCGTAAAACCGATGTGGGCCATCACCGGAATCCCTGCCTGCACCATGGCCCGGACCGTCGGCGCATAGTATTTCCCGCCTTCGATTTTGACGGCATGCGCCAGGCCTTCCTTCAGGAACCGCACGCCCGCGGCGACGGCCTGCTCGGGGGAAACCTCGTAGCTGCCGAACGGCAGGTCGGCCACAACGAGGGCGCGCCTGGCGGACCTCGCCACTGCGCGGCACAGGGGCAGCAGTTCATCCACGGTTACCGGCAGGCTGGTCTCATTGCCGAAGACATTGTTGGACGCCGAGTCACCCACGAGGAGCACCTCGATGCCGGCAGCGTCGAAGATTTCTGCCGTGTACTGCTCGTAGGCAGTCAGCATCGCGAACCTGGTGCCGTCATTCTTGGCCTGCTGAAGGTGGTGGACGCGCACCTTGGCCGGCTTCCGCTCCGAGGGTGGCGGCGCGCCCTGGCCGGGCCCGCTGCCGTAGGGGGCGGGGACGTCGGCGGACGTGCTTGAGTCAGGGCTGTTGCTTGAGGCCATGGCATGAGCGTAATGCGGCACCGGCGGTCCTAGCTACAGGCGCTGTCTCCAGCATGGGTGATTCGTGTCATAAGGGAGGCGTCTGCGGCGGCCCGGGCAAGGGCTGCTGTTGGTGCGATTTCCCCGGCCGCCGTGTTAACGCTGTGTTACGCGGCCTGCAGGCTCCAGCATCGGCGTCAATTGCTTAGTACAGTGATTGTGAACTGCTGCCGGCTTTCTGCGGACCGGGGCATGGACGTTGACCGGAGAAGAGGCCATCATGGACCGCCAGCAAGAGTTTGTCCTGCGCACAATCGAAGAGCGCGACGTACGTTTCGTGCGCCTGTGGTTCACCGACGTCGTGGGTTCACTCAAGTCCGTGGCGCTGGCGCCGGCGGAAGTGGAGGGTGCATTCGAAGAAGGCCTCGGCTTCGACGGTTCGGCCATTGAAGGACTGGCGCGTGTCTTTGAGTCCGACATGCTCGCGCAGCCGGACCCGTCCACCTTCCAGATCCTCCCGTGGCGCGGCGAAACCGAGCAGACGTCCCGCATGTTCTGCGACATCCTGACGCCTGACGGTGAGCCTTCCGCCGCAGATCCGCGCAACGTCCTCAAGCGCACCCTCGCCAAGGCCGCGGACATGGGGTTCACCTGCTACACCCACCCTGAGATCGAGTTCTACCTCCTCAAGTCGCAGGAGCCAGGCCCGGACGGCGCACCGGTGCCGGTTGACGAGGGCGGCTACTTTGACCACGTCCCGGGCGGAGTGGCCCAGGATTTCCGCCGCACGGCGGTAACGCTGCTGGAATCCGTGGGCATTTCGGTGGAGTTCAGCCACCATGAAGCCGGGCCGGGGCAGAACGAGATCGATTTGCGCTACGCCGATGCACTCCAGACGGCGGACAACATCATGACGTTCCGGACAATCATCAAGGAAGTGGCGCTCCAGCAGGGGACCTACGCCACCTTTATGCCCAAGCCCTTCACCGCGCACCCCGGCTCCGGCATGCACACCCACTTCTCCCTGTTCGAGGGCGACACCAACGCTTTCTATGAGGCCGGCGCCGAATTCCAGCTGTCCAAGACAGCGCGCCAGTTCATTGCCGGCATCCTCAAGCACGCCCCCGAGTTCACTGCGGTGACAAACCAGTTCGTGAACTCCTACAAGCGGCTCTGGGGCGGCGGGGAGGCCCCGAGTTACCTGAGCTGGGGACATAACAACCGCTCGGCACTGGTCCGCGTTCCGCTGTATAAGCCGGGCAAGGGCCAGTCGGCGCGGATCGAGTACCGCGGCATCGATTCCGCAGCCAACCCCTACCTTGCCTACGCTGTCCTGCTGGGTGCCGGGCTGAAGGGCATCGAGGAAGGCTACGACCTGCCGGCCGCCGCCGAGGACGATGTCTGGTCGCTGAGTTCGGCGGAGCGCCGCGCGATGGGGCACGATCCCCTTCCGGCCAGCCTGCACGAGGCCATCCGCTCGATGGAGGACTCTGAACTGATGCCCCAGATCCTGGGCGAGCAGGTCTATGAACACTTCCTTCGGAACAAGCGCGCCGAGTGGCAGGACTACCGGCTCCAGGTGACGCCGTACGAGCTGCAGCGCAACCTGGGAATTCTGTAGGCATCGGTTGTGAGCCTCGCACGGCGCCTGATTTCGGCCGGCTTCAGTGACCTGGAGAAGGGCGAGCGGTTCCTGGCTGCCCGCGAGCTTGAAGGACTGGACGAAGACCGGCTCTTTGCGGGGCTGCAGATGGCAGCCAGTCCGGACACAGCCCTTCAGTCCCTGGTGCGGCTGATTGAAAAGCATCCGGCCCTTCGGGAACTGGCGGGCGCCGATCCCGAAACGAGTGAACCGCTCTACCGGGTGCTGGGGGCTTCGGAGGCGCTGGGGGAGTTCCTCATCCGCCACCCCGAGCACCTCGACGCCTTGAATGTGCGTCCCAGCCCGGAGCCCCTGCAGGCGGATGCTTCGGCGCTGCGGGCTGCCCTCCTCCAATCGGTGGGCGCCGATCCGCGGGCCGCCCGGCCCGTCGCCGGGCTCACCGGCACGGAGGCGTACGCTGCCCTCCGGACGGCCTACCGCCGGGGGGTTGTGGATCTTGCGGTCAAGGACCTGTGCGCGGCGGATCCGCTGGATTTCCTGCCCCTGGCGGGCGGGGAGCTCGCAGACCTCGCCGGCGCAGCCATCGAGGCGGCCCTCGCTGTTTCGCGCGCCGAGGCAGCGGGCCAGTTCAGCGCCTCGGACGTGGCTGACGTAGGCCTTGCCGTCATTGGGATGGGCAAGTGCGGAGCGCGCGAGCTTAACTACATTTCCGACGTCGACGTCATTTACGTGGTGGACTCAGGCGGCCTGGAGGACGCGCAGACCAGCAGCATCGGCGCTGCCCTAGCCAGCGGAATTTCCCGCGCCATTTCATCAGTCGCCAGGGAACCCGGGCTGTGGGAAGTGGATGCCAACCTCCGGCCGGAAGGGAAGTCCGGGCCGCTGGTGCGTACACTCGCCTCCCACCAGACGTACTACGCGCGCTGGGCCGAAAGCTGGGAGTTCCAGGCATTGCTGAAGGCCCGCACCATCGCCGGTGATGTTGCCCTGGGCCAGCAGTACGAGGACGCCATTGCGCCGCTGATCTGGAGTTCAGCGAGCCGCGATGGATTCGTTGAGTCCGTGCAGGCCATGCGCCGCCGGGTCACGGAGCACATCCCGCAGGCAGAGGAACAGCGGCAGATCAAGCTGGGCCGCGGCGGACTTCGTGACGTTGAATTCACGGTGCAGCTGCTCCAGCTGGTTCACGGCAAGTCTGACGAAAGCCTGCGCCGGCGCGACACGACCTCCGCCATTGCGGCCTTATCAGCAGGCGGCTACATCGGACGCACCGATGCCGCGGCCTTCGACAACGCCTACCGCTACCTGCGCCTGCTGGAGCACCGCATCCAGCTCTTCCAGCTGCGCAGGACGCACCTGATGCCGGTCGGCGAGCCGGCCCTGCGGGCGCTGGCCAAGGCGGTTCTGGGGCCGTTTTCCAATGAGCGTCCGCATCCGGACGCCCTGCTGGCCGCCTGGCAGAAAACAAAGCGCTCGGTGCGTGAGCTGCATGAGCGTATTTTCTACCGACCCCTGCTCAACACCGCAGCCAAACTCAGCAGCGAAGACGCCAGGCTCACGCCCGAAGCCGCCCAGGGCCGGCTTGCCGCCCTCGGCTACCGGGACCCGAAGGGCGCCATGCGCCACATCGAAGCCCTCACCGCCGGGGTGAGCCGCAGGGCTGCGCTGCAACGGCAGCTGCTGCCCATCCTGCTCGATTGGCTGGCTGAAGGCGTGGATCCCGACGCCGGCCTCCTCGCCTTCCGCCGGGTCAGCGAAGCCCTGGGCACCACCCACTGGTACCTCGGCATGCTCAGGGACTCCAACGCTGCCGCAGAGCGCCTGTGCCACATGCTGTCGAATTCGCGGCTGATCGCTGACCTGCTGGAAGTGTCCCCTGAATCTGTGGCGTGGCTCGGCCACGATAAGGACCTGGTGCCGGTCACCTTTGAGGCACAGTGGCAGGAGATTACCTCCAAGATGTCCCGCCATGCTGATCCGGAAAGTGCCATGCGGCTGATCCGCCTGATCAGGCGGCGGGAGACGCTGAGGATCGCCATCGCCGACTCCGCCGGACTGCTGGACCAGGACCGCGTGGGAGCCGCCCTGGCGGACACCGACAGGGCCGCGGTGCTGGGCGCACTGCGCGTGGCCGAAGGTATCGTCTCCGCTAAGGGGCCACTGAAAACCGCTGTCCTGGTGGTTGCCATGGGCCGTCAGGGCGGCCGCGAAATCGGCTACGGGTCCGACGCCGATGTGATGTACGTCCACAGGGCACTGCCTGGCTTTTCGGAGGAGGAGGCACAGGAGCAGGCATCGCGGATAGTGGCGAAGGTTTCCAGCCTCCTGACCCAGCCGCTGAAGCCGGCCATTATGGCCGAACGGGTGCTGGCGGTGGACGCCGACCTGCGGCCGGAAGGCAAGAGCGGCGCGATGGTCCGCTCCCTGGACTCCTTCGCCGAGTACTATCGGCGCTGGTCGCTCATCTGGGAGGCGCAGGCGCTGCTGCGTGCACGGCCGATGGCGGGCGATGACGCCGTGGCCGCGGACTTCCTCGACCTCATCAATCCCATCCGGTATCCGGAATCCATATCGGAGCAGGATGTCCGCGAAATCCGGCGCGTTAAGGCAAGGGTTGAATCAGAACGCCTGCCCCGCGGGGCTGATCCAGCCAGGCACCTCAAGCTGGGCCGGGGCGGGCTTAGTGATGTCGAGTGGCTGGTCCAGCTTTTGCAGCTTCAGCATGCCGGCAAACACGAGGAGTTGCGGACCTCGTCCACCATTGGGGCGCTCGAAGCCGCAACCCGGGCCGGGCTGCTGGACGGGGACGACGCGGACCTGCTGGCGGCGGCCTGGCGTCTTGCCAGCCGGATCAGGTCTGCAAATGTCATCTGGAGCGGTAAGGCCTCGGACTTGCTGCCGTCCTCACGGCGTGACCTGGAAGCCGTCGCGCGGTGGTGCGGTTACGAACCCGGCCAGGCCGCGGTTTTGGAAGAGGACTACCTGCGCGTGAGCCGCCGGGCCAGGGCAGTCTTTGAGCGGGTTTTCTACGGCCACTAACGGGGTTGCTGCGCCTTGTTCGTTGGGAGTGGCTGACACTTGTCCGGGAGCGGTGCTATTTTGAGCCCATGGCTACCCAAATCTTTCTCAATCTGCCCGTCAAAGACCTGAATCGCTCCGTGGAGTTCTTCGCTGCCCTCGGCTTCTCCTTCAACCCGGACTATACGGATGAGAACGCCACGTGCATGATCATCAACGAGAATGCTTACGTCATGCTCCTGGTGGACACCTTCTTCAAGACTTTCACGTCCAAGGAGGTTGCCAACAGCAAGGACTCTGCGGAAGCGATCATCGCCTACTCTGTGGACAGCCGGGAGGCAGTGGATGAGGCCGTCAAGACCGCCCTGGCCTCCGGCGGGTCCCCGTCCGAAGACCCCCAGGATTACGGATTTATGTACAACCACAGCTTCCAGGACCCGGACGGCCACCTCTGGGAAGTGATGTGGATGGATCCCGCTGGTCCGCCGGCTGATTCCGTGGCGGCTGATTCCATGGCCACTGACGGGTCCGCCGGCCCGCTGTCCTGAGCGGCATGGACGCCACCGTCTGGCTGATTTCGCTTGAGGACCTCGACAACGACGCACGTGCCATCCAGTTGGGCGCAGTGGCGGAGCTTGAACTCGGGCCGGGCCAGGAGCAGTTCGTAGGTGATCCGCTGCGGATGGTCCTAACGGGGCTCGCTGAGGACTCCCGGCGGCCCTATGTGATGGAATGCCGCGGCCGGGCCGTCGGCGTGCTTACCCTTCAGGCCGGAGCAGCCCGGCTGGCGGGCTGGCCGGACGACGATTCGGCCTGGCTGCTGCGGGGATTCCTGATCGACCGGCGTGAACAGGGCAAAGGCCTTGGCCCACTGGGTGCGGCCGCCGCGGTGGCTGCCGCCGAAAAACTTAGCGCCAGGCATGGGACCGGTGAGGCGGGCGTCGTCCTTTCCGTTAACGAATCGAATCCAGCGGGGTTGTCCGCTTACCGCCGCGCCGGCTTTGAGGACCGCGGGCAATATTCAGGGGGCCCCGCCGGACCCCAGCGGATCATGTTCCGCGGCTTTGACCGGGCCGCCGCGCCGTAACGGGGCAGGCTGGCGTTGCGCTCGGTCCCGTATTGCCCGAGTATGTGGATTGGCGGTGTTCTTCAAACCTTGTTGGGGGGAAGGCTTGCAAAGTCTTCGTCTCGGGGAGCATTCGTCAGGGGATCCGGTTCCCGGTCTCAGCACGTCTGGAGCCGGGTCCCCACCTTTCAGGAGCGGTCCCCGGAGCGGTACCTCCGAACAACATGGTGCCGGCCCTTCCGCAGCCAGTGCAGGGCCCCTATGCTGGGTTCTACATCGATAGCTCTGGGGGCTACGAACATTGTTTGGGAAGCCATGAAGCAGCTCAGAATCGCCCTGCCGGCCTTTGTATTATTGCTCACGGCCTGTTCAGCGCCGGCGCCGGGGCAAGGCAGCCCGACGGCGGGAGCGGCGGTCCCGGTCGCCGACCTGCTATCGTCCACGGCACCCGGGGCGGCGCCCGCCGGATCATACTGGTTGACGACGGCCTCAGGCGCCCGCATCACTTTCACGTTGCCCACACCTGTGACGGACCCTGCTGTGGCGGCAATCGAGGCCTACAGGGCCAAGGTTGGAGCAGCGCCCGTTTCATACCTTGTTGCGGACGTGGACAACCGCGCAGGCACCGCACCAGTCAATCTGTACACGGTGAACGCCGTCAGTGAAGAAGGCCGTCAGTCCACGTTCACCAGCGTTGCCGATGCGCTCCACAGCTGGGCACCCACCTTCAGCTACGACTTCGGGTGGTCCATGAATGGCAAGAGTCTGGATGAGGAACAGGGCGCCGCACTGAAGCGTGAGGCCAAGAACTTGTACAACGAGGACATCACTGACGTGGACACAACGGAGCGCACCACCGTCATCCTCGCTTCCCCGGACGCTGAACTGCCGACCGAATTTACCCGTGTCGCCGTACAGCCGGCCGTTACGGGCGGTGAGGAGGAAGCATACCCGCTTCGGTGAGGCGGGCAAACGGACCGGCCGGCAGCCCTGGCGGATCCGGACAGCAGAAAGGCCGGCTTCAAGGGAAACCCTGAAGCCGGCCTTTTCCTGTCATAAGGTCCTGCAGAATGTTGGCGGACTATGACCGCATTAGCCGCGTGGTCCGGCTAGACGCCGTAGTAGAGCTCGAACTCGTAGGGGTTCGGGCGCAGCGACAGCGGACGGATCTCGTTCTCGTACTTGTACTCGATCCAGGTGTCGATCAGGTCCTGGGTGAACACGCCGCCGGCCTGCAGGAACTCGTTGTCCTCCGCCAGGGCCTCCAGGGCTTCCTCAAGCGTGCCCGGAGCCTTGGGGATGTCCTTGGCTTCTTCTGCGGGGAGCTCGTAGAGGTCCTTGTCGATCGGTGCCGGCGGTTCGATGCGGTTGCGGATGCCGTCGATGCCGGCCATCAGCTGGGCAGCGAATGCCAGGTACGGGTTGGAAGAGGGGTCCGGCGCGCGGAACTCAATGCGCTTGGCCTTGGGGTTGGTGCCCGTGATGGGGATACGGATACCGGCCGAGCGGTTGCCCTGCGAGTAGACCATGTTGACCGGAGCTTCGAAGCCCTTGACCAGGCGGCGGTAGGAGTTCACCGTGGGGTTGGTGAAGGCCAGCACCGCGGAAGAGTGCTTCAGCAGGCCGCCGA
>JBKJVX010000256.1:0-3017 GCA_046717065.1 Arthrobacter sp.
TCGTTGAGACCGGCGGACTTCCACGAGAACCGTGAATTGACCCCAATCACTCCCGTGTTGAAGAGACCACTTGGCGTGCAGTTGCTTCCCGAAGTGACGCTGTGGCCGCCGGCGACCCAGAACCAGACGACGTGGTCTCCCTGGTTCACGGTGACGTTGTCGGGAGAAAACGAGTTGCCTCCCGAGACGTTGATCCGAACCTGGCCGGCAACCGCCGGTCCGGCCGGAACGAGAACGGCCGCCAGCAGGGCGGCAAGACTGGAACGGAAACGGAACCTCATTGCTTGACCCCCCTGAAAGCCGTGATGAGGCAGCCCGCCGGCCGCCAACTCAATAACGCATCGCCTTGATGCTTCCCCACGTCATTGGAATCGCGGGCGTGGAGCAGTTTCCATCACCGCCCGGATTCGGCGAGCTGATCGCGCGCCAGAAGCCGGCGCCCCGATCCCCCGGCTCCCCGCAGAACTCAATCGAGTGTCCGTCGTGAGTGCCGGCGAGCGTCTCTCCGCCAACCCAGAAGCCGGCCGCGACGGCGGTAGCCTGGTTAGCCTGCCCGGCCGCCCCCCACTGCACGAAGTCTATCAGCATATCGGGATCATCGAGTGACACATTCACGGTGTTCGGAACGTAGAGCGCCGCCGAGCCGACGGCCGGAACGGTGACGTCGGGAAAGTAGATGTCGGTATCCGTATTCGTGCCGGCGATTCCGAAGTGGACGACCACGCGTCCGTTGATCGGAACGTCGACATTCGTGAGCGGAATGTCGACCGTGTTGTCGGCGACGCTGATGCGGTAGCGGCCGAGGTCTCCGAAACCGTCGCCGAGATTCGTGATCTCGACAAAATCGAGGGTGTGCAACGCCGATGTTCTGACTTCGGTAAGCCGGAAGTCGGCCCCCGGAATAGGAAAACTCGGAGATCCGACGTTAATGACTGCCGCCATCCCGGTGCCGCAGTGGATGAGGCAGAAATACCCGATGGGCCCGGCCACGTCGGCTTTCCAGGAGAAGGTCGTTCCCATGTCCTGAATGCCGGAATTGAAGATCGGACTGGAAGCGTTGCAATTGCTGCCCTGGGTAACGCTATGATCATCCGCCACCCAGACCCAGACAACATGGTCACCCACGTGGAGGCTCACGTTGTTCGGGACATACAGGTTGCTGCCTACGTTAATTCTCACCTGCCCGGCATTTGCGCCCGGAGAAATGACCAAAAGAAAGCCCGCAAGAACGAAACCGCAGATTGTGCCAAACCTCATGCTGCCTCCGAGTTGCCCCTGGTAAAGCCCCGGAGCGGAAGGATTCCGTTTCCGGAAGCGGGGTTGAAGGCTCGCACAATTCGTTCCAATCGGGCGCCTCCTCCAGCTTCCTCTATTGTTTCGCGAGAATAGCCTCGATCTGGTCCATGACGGCGTTCATTTCCCGCATGGCGGCGGCAAATGGCGCCGGGGTGGTCATATCCACGCCGGCGTCCCTCAGGAGCTGGATGGGCTCCTTCGAGGATCCGGAGGAGAGGAGCCGGAGGTACAGGTCGCGCTTTGCCGTCGACGTATTCTGGCCGGCCCTCTCGTCCCAGATGCCGTTTGCGAGCGATGTCGCTGCCACGAGGCTCGTGGCGAACTGGTAAACATAAAAGATGTAATAGAAGTGCGGTATGTAGGCCCACTCGACCGCGTACAGGTCGTCGATCCGGACCACGTTCTGCTCGTGCCCGTAATACGTCTTCAGGAGCCCGAGATACAGATCGTTCAGGGCGTCGCCGGAAACCGGTTCTCCCTTTTCCGCCAGTTCGTGAACCTTCAGCTCGAACTCGCCGAACAGGGTCTGCCGGAAGAGCGTGGTCCGGAGTCCGTCCAGATAACTGCCGAGCAGGAACAGGCGGGTGTCGTCGTCCTTTGCGTCGTCGAGCATCTTGTGGAACAACAGATTTTCATTCAGCGTCGAGGCCACCTCGGCCACGAACGTAGCGTAGTCGTGGGTGATGTACGGCTGGTGCAGGCTCGAAAGGTACGAGTGCATGGAGTGGCCCGACTCGTGGGCCAGGGTCGACACGTCCTCGTAGCCGCCGTTGTAGTTCAGGAGCTGGTAGGGATGCACGCCGTACGAAAGCGTGCTGTAGGCGCCGGAACGCTTCCCTTTGGACGGCAGCCAGTCGACCCAGCGTCCGGCGTACCCCTTGCGGAGAACGTCCACGTACTCCTTTCCGAGCGGCTCGAACGACTGCAGCGTGAGCTCCATTCCCTCCTCGGGGGTAAAGGTCATCTCCACGTCCTTCACGATCGGCGCGTAGAGGTCCTCATAGCCGAGCTGGTCGACTCCCATCATTTTCTGCCGGAGCTTCAGGTAGCGATGGAGCGTCGGCAGGTTGTCGTGAACGTCGGTGATGAGCTGGTGGTAGACCTGGGTCGGTATGTTGTCCGGGAAAAGCGCCGCCTCGAGGCTCGAGCCGAACTTGTGGACGTCCTTGTTGAAGATGTGGGCCTTGACCTGCCCGTGCAGCGTCGTGCCGAACGTGCGGCGGTAGTTCTGGAACGTACCCCAGAACGTGGTGAACACCTGGCGCCGGACCGCCCGGTCGCTCGAGGCCCGGTACTGGGTATAGGCCGCCGGGTCGAGCCGAACGCTGTCGCCCGCCAGGACGACCGTGGGATACGGAAGGTCGGCGTCGGAAAAGATCGAGTAGACCTCCTCGGGCGACGACGCCATGCGCCCCGCCTCGGCGGCGATCTTTTCCTCGCCCGGACTCAGGGTGTGCGGGCCCCAGCGGAGGATGTTCTCGAGGTAGGGCGTATAGTCCCTGAGGCGCGGCTCCCGGCGGATGAATTCCCGAACCTTGTCGGGGCCGATCGCCAGAATTTCCGGGCGGAGGTACGAAATGGCCGAGGAAAAGTCGACCTGCGCCTTCTGGGCCGCCTGCTGCATCTCCTGGCTGTGGCTCTCCTGGGTGTCGGTGTCGTAGAGCTGGCTCGAGTACGTGGAGACGCGGCTCAGGTCCTTCGCCACGTCCATGATCGTGATG
>JBKJVX010000257.1:0-13989 GCA_046717065.1 Arthrobacter sp.
AGCGCGACGCGTCGGGGGCAGCCTCGATCAGGCGCTGGGCCTCGAGGCTGGCGAGGAAGTGTTCCACCTGGGACTGCATCTGCCCTGACTGGTCTTCAAAGGTGGCCTCGAGGTCAGCAACGATGGACTCCTGCGTTCGCCGGCCGTCGATCAGGTCCCAAATAGTTGCAGCCGTGCCTTCCAGGACCACCGGCTGGTTTGCGTCCAGATGGAGCAGGGCCACTCGGCTGCGGCGTTCCGTACAAACTTCTGCGACAAGGCCGCCACGTTTCCAGACCATCAGTATGTGATATTCAGGGTCGAAGTTTGCGTTTGGGGTGCCCCATCGACAGTGACGGAAGCTGTATATGTATGAGCGCCCGTCCTGTTCGGACTGCTATAAGTGAATCCAGTCAACTTTACGGTTAACGCATGATTGCCAGGAGCCGTAGTCAGCTGCCCCGTGAAGGTCGTAACCTTGTCCCCCTGCTTGGCTGTCGTAGGAGTCCCCGCAGGCATGGACGAAGCAATTCCAAGCTTGGCATTCTGATTCGTTTGGTCTGCCTGAATAGTCACGATGTAAGAAACAACCGTACCCGTGAAGGCAGACCCTGTTTGAATCGTGAACTCCATAGGGCCTTGAACCGATCGAGCGCCAAGTTCTCCCGTCGCGGACCCCTGCGCAGAAGCCCCCCACGCGAACGACGCAGGTATCGTCGTCCCCGGTGAAGCTGAAGCTGGCGGGACCCCGATAGCGGTAACAATGACGGGGACGGTCCACGCCACGCCCTTGACTACCCTGCGGCGGCTGAAACCGTTCTCTTCGCCGCTAGTGACCTTCTCGTTCAGAACCTCAGACAATGATGCCCCCGTCGTAGTCTTCAACCGCGGCAGCCCTTTAGGAATGGCAGCGGGAGTTGGCCGGGCGCGTTTGCCCGGCACTGCCTACTCTTCCGAACGAGACTTAAGAATCCTGCAACCAAGCTGCAAGGTTGGGTCAAGATCTGCTGTGCGGGGTTTTGACAGGCTCAACCTCCGGCGGCAGGATCAACCGGCGAGGACCCGCGGGCGCTCCTCTGGTGAATGCTGAACGCGGACATTTTAGTAGACCGGCGCACGGTGGCACCCCGCGGTCACAGGGCCCGGAGCCGATACAGCAGCAGGGCGACGTGCAGTGACGTGCGCGACTCTGCGTCGTCGAGATTTACGGCGAGGAGTTCCTCGAGTCGGCCCAGCCGTGCGTAGAGCGTCGGCCGGCTAAGGTAGCCATTGCGTGCGAGGGCGGCTTTGTTGCCGCCGGACTCAAGGTAGCGGCCGAGCAGATCCAGGTACTCTCCGGAGCCATGCGCTTCGGCGTTCAGGACGCCCGCGAGCTCGGACTCGACGAACTGCTGCACGCGGGGATCCCTCCGCAGCAGGGCCAGCAAGCCCCGCAGGCGGACATCGGTGGTCCGGTAAAAGGGTTTCAGATCATCGGGGAGGGTGGCTGCCGTCTCGGCGACATGGGAGGCCTCATCAATGCCCGCCGCCGCTTCAAGCAGGGAGTCTCGCAGCCTCCCGACGCCGATACTCCACCCCGCCTCCGCATACCCGCGGGGCTGGAGTCCGTCCACTGACGGACCCGGCTGTGCGGAGTCGGCCGCGAGGGCATCGGCGAGGCGCTGCAGCATCGGATCTTCGAGTTGCTTCGAGGGAATCGCCAGGATCATACCCACCGATCCTGACCGGATACTCGCCGTCAGAGCCGTACCCGAAACGGACTTGAGCACCCGGGCGAGCTGCTCAAGCAGCGCGCGCTCGTCCTTCTGCCCGGCGAGCGGGTCACTGGCCGGATCCGCGTCTTCCGGCCACCCACCAGAAGCTGCCCTGGCGCTCCTGAACACTATCGGCACGTAATAGGGCGAGCGTCTCAGGCCCAGCGCGGCGGCACGGGCCTGCGCCTCGCCCTCACTCAGCCCGCGCGGCTGGCGCAGGGCATTAAGGAGCCCGGCCTGCGCCTGATGGCTCAGCTCGCGCCGGTCCCTCTCGGCCAGCCGGTTTATGGCGAGCGTCTGCGCGGCGCGTTCGAGCACCATGGCCGCGGCGTCGTCGTCGTCGAGCGGGACCGGAACCACGAGCCGCCCCCACAGTTGGCGCCGCAGCCCCACAGGCGTCAGCAGCCAGGCCTCGGGGCCGCTCCTGGCTGTTTTCGAAGGTGACGGCGTGGTCCGCGACCGCCGCTCCCAGTCGTCCAGCAGTTCGGTGGTGTGGAGCTGGCGCGCCGAATAGGCAAGGACGAGATGCGAGATGTCCTCCAGGACCACCGGGGCACCGATCATCGCGGCGGCCTGTTCCACCACCTGCTGCGTCCCCGCGCTTTCCAGGCTCAGCACGGTGAAAGTTTCGTGGACGTCCCTGGCCCTTTCCACCCGCTCCAGCTGTTCGGCAACGATCATCCTGTGCACGGTCTCTGTGACCTGGACAAAGCGTATCCGCCGCTCCACGATGACCACGGGGAGGGTCGAGCGGGGTGCGGCCGTGCGCAGCGCGTCCATGCTGCGCTTCCGGTTGCCGATGACTTCCACGATCAGGCCGGCGGCTGACTCCTCCTCAAGGGACCGGATGAACGATGCTGTGAGGCCGGGTTCCTTTTCCAGCTCGAGGCCCGTGGTGAGCACAAGCTCCCCGCCGGAGAGCAGCCCAGAGATGTCCAGCACTTCGCTGACGTGGACCCAGCGGACCGGGTTGTCGAGGCCATCAGCGCCGCCGAGGAGCTGGGGTCCTGCCTCGCGCAGCACGGGAAGGCCAAGGATCATGCGGACGGTGGGCAACATTTACACAGTGTAAGCCACAGTGCAGTTCTGTTTACAGGCTGGCACTTATGATGCGCTGCGGCGGCCGAGACACTGGAGTCAAGGACATCGTCCTGCCTCAGTCACCCGTATTAGGAGAATCTCTTGAACATCATCGAGCACTGGATTAACGGCAGCTACGTCCCTGCCCGCGGGCGCACCGCCCCGGTGACGAACCCGGCTACGGGCAAGGTCACCGGCCAGGTCTCCCTCGCGGGCGAGGAAGAGAGCCACGCCGCCGTCGCGGCAGCCAAGGCCGCGTTCCCCGCCTGGCGGGACACTTCCATTGCCCGCCGAACCCAGATCCTCTTCGCCTTCCGCGAGCTGCTCAATTCCCGCAAGGGCGAGCTCGCCGCCATCATCACCTCCGAGCACGGCAAGGTCCTGGATGACGCCCTCGGAGAAGTCACCAGGGGCCAGGAAGTTGTGGAGTTCGCCTGCGGCATCCCGCACCTGCTCAAGGGCAGCTACACGGAGAATGCGTCCACCAAGGTGGATGTCCACTCCATCCGGCAGGCACTGGGGCCAGTGGCAGTCATCAGCCCGTTCAACTTCCCGGCTATGGTGCCCATGTGGTTCTTTCCGCTCGCCATCGCCGCCGGCAATACCGTGGTCATCAAGCCCAGCGAAAAGGACCCCACGGCGATCAACTGGATGGCTGAACTCTGGAAGGAAGCCGGCCTGCCGGACGGCGTCTTCAATGTCTTGCACGGCGACAAAGTGGCCGTGGACGCCCTGCTCACCCACCCGGACATCAAAGCCGTTTCCTTCGTTGGTTCCACGCCGATCGCCAAATACGTCTACCAAACCGCCACCGCCAACGGGAAGCGGGTACAGGCTCTCGGCGGCGCAAAAAACCATATGATCGTGCTGCCCGACGCCGATCTTGACCTCGCAGCTGACGCCGCGGTGAACGCCGGATTCGGTTCGGCCGGCGAGCGCTGCATGGCCATCTCGGCGCTCATCGCGGTAGGCGGCATTGCTGATGAACTCGTGGCGAAAATCGCAGGGCGCACCCGGCAGCTCCGCACCGGCGACGGCCTCCGTGGCTGCGACATGGGCCCGCTCGTGACCGCGGTGCACCGCGACAAGGTGGCAGGCTACGTGGACGCCGGCGAGGCCTCCGGCGCTACGCTGGTGGTTGACGGCCGCAACGTCGCCCCCGACGCCGAGGGCGACGGATTCTTCGTCGGCCCCACACTCTTCGACAACGTCACCGCGGACATGTCCATCTACACCGACGAGATCTTCGGGCCTGTCCTGTCTGTGGTCCGGGTTGACAGCTACGAGCAGGCGCTGGAGCTGATCAACACCAACCCCTACGGCAACGGCACGGCCATCTTCACCAACGACGGCGGCGCTGCCCGCCGCTTCGAAAACGAGGTGGAAGTGGGCATGGTGGGCATCAACGTCCCCGTACCGGTGCCAATGGCCTACTACTCCTTCGGCGGCTGGAAGAGCTCGCTGTTCGGCGACACCCACGCCCACGGCACCGAAGGCGTTGGCTTCTTCACCCGCGGCAAAGCGGTCACCTCCCGCTGGCTGGATCCCAGCCACGGCGGCATCAACCTCGGCTTCCCGCAGAACGCCTGAGGCACCGGACATGACTTCAACCCTTGAAAACGAGGCACTACTCCAGCAGGAGGCCTCCCACGGCGCCCGCCGCGCCTACGAGCTGGACCGCAGGCACGTCTTCCACTCCTGGTCCGCGCAGGACCTCATCGACCCCGTGGTCATCACAGCGGCCGAGGGATCGCACGTCTGGGACGGAGAAGGCAACAAGTACCTCGACTTCTCCTCCCAGCTGGTCAACACCAACATCGGCCACCAGCACCCCGCCGTCGTTTCCGCCATCGCCGCCCAGGCGACGAAACTCTGCACCATCGCCCCCAGCTACGTCAACGACGCCCGTTCCGAGGCCGCCCGGCTGATCGCCGAACGCACCCCCGGAGAACTGGACAGGATCTTTTTTACCAACGGCGGAGCGGACGCGAACGAACACGCCGTCCGCATGGCCCGGCTGCACACCGGCCGCCACAAAGTCCTTTCCGCCTACCGCTCCTACCATGGGGGCACCCAGCTGGCGATCAACCTCACGGGTGACCCCCGCCGCTGGCCCAGCGACCACGG
Source organism: Arthrobacter sp. (assembly GCA_046717065.1). Classification (GTDB taxonomy): domain Bacteria; phylum Actinomycetota; class Actinomycetes; order Actinomycetales; family Micrococcaceae; genus Arthrobacter. The sequence goes on from JBKJVX010000257.1 coordinate 4,941, forward strand.
CACCACGGGCACCGTCCACTTCTTCCCGCCCTACCTTTACCGCACCGCCTTCCACGCCACCAGCGAGGATGAAGAGACCCAGCGCGCGCTGGAGCATCTCGAACAACTGATCGGCTTTGAGGGGCCGTCCACAATCGCGGCGCTGATCCTCGAATCGATTCCGGGCACAGCCGGCATCTACGTGCCGCCGGCCGGATACATGCAGGGTGTCCGCGAGCTCTGCAGCCGACACGGCATTGTGTTCATCGCCGACGAAGTCATGGCAGGCTTCGGCCGGACCGGCAAATGGTTCGCCGTCGAGCATTTCGACGTCGTCCCGGACCTGCTGACCTTCGCCAAGGGCGTGAATTCGGGCTACGTCCCGCTGGGCGGAGTGGCCATCAGCCCCGAAATTGCGGCCACTTTCGGCAAGCGTGTGTACCCGGGAGGCCTGACCTACTCCGGCCACCCGCTGGCGACGGCAGCCGCAGTGGCCACCATCAACGCCATGGAAAACGAACGCATCGTGCAGCACGCGGCCTTCCTCGGCGACACGGTGATCGGGCCGGCGCTCCTCGGATTCGCGGAGCGCCATCGCTCGGTGGGCGAAGTGCGCGGAACCGGAGTGTTCTGGGCGATTGAACTGGTCAAGGACCGTCAGACGCGCGAGCCGATGGCTCCATATGGCGGCTCGAGCCAGGAAATGAACGAACTCGTGGCGGCCTGCAAGTCCCGCGGTCTCCTGCCGTTCGCGAACTTCAACCGCATCCACGTGGTCCCGCCCTGCAACACGAGCGTGGAAGACACGCAAGCCGGCCTGGCCATCCTCGACAGTGTGTTGGACATCGCGGACGGCTTCGCCGCCTGAGACCCCCATTCACGTATGGCGGGAAAACCGGACGCTTCCTCCCGGGGGAATGAGCAGTTGCAAATGGTGTAAGGGAGCGTCCGGCTTTTGCCTGGAGTGCCGGCCCGTGGATTCGACGCGGAGTGCCGTTGGCAGGGCCGGTTACTCCTGCCGACGAAAAGTTGTTTCTCCATCCACCCAGGTGGATTCTATTGGGAGATCTCTGATGTCGTCGGCGGAAACCCGGAGCGGATCGTCAGCCCATATCACGAGGTCGGCCTTGTTCCCGGGCCGGATGGTTCCCTGGTCATGGTCTCCTTGGGCCCGGGCGGCCCAGGCCGAGAAGCCTTTGAGCGCTTCGATAGCCGTCAACCTCTGTGAAGGTTCAAAGACGGGGGCATCCCTCTGGCCGGGGATGCGGCGCAGGCGTGCCCAAGCCATGCCGATGCGCGCATCGTATTGCGCCACCGGCCAATCCGAGCCAAGCGCTACCGGGGCGCCGGAATCTATGACGTCACGGATCCTCCAGGCCAGTTTTGATCGCTCCGCCCCGAGGCGGCTGGACCATGAATCGGTTCCGTCCGGCTTTCGCCATTGCATGTGCAGGGGCTGCATCGATGCGGTAATTCCTGCTGTGGAAAGACGAACAAGGTCCCTGTCCGCCAGGCACTCCAGATGCTCGATCCGGTGCGGAGCACCTCTCCGGGACCGCGCGCCGGCCGAGACGTATGCGTCGATAGCAGCCCCGATGACCCGGTCGCCGATGGCGTGCGTGGCGATTTGAAATCCTGCGTGGCTATATTGTTTGACGATTGCTGCATAGTCAGCCGGATCGGGCCAGAACGATTTCAGTCCCCCGCCCAGCGTGTCCGGTTCATAGAGCCAACCGGTTCCCGTGTCGATAACCCCATCAAGTAAGAGTTTGATAAGGCCGCCCCGCCAGCGGCGGCCCTGCCCGTCTTTCGACAAGATATAGGACCGTGCTTCGTCAGCGGCCAGTCCCGGCCTGTGCTCGAGTGCGCAGACCAGCCTGACCGGCAGGCCCGATCCGGTGCTATCGATCTTGTCGATGAAATCGAGCGAAGCAAGGTCACCGTCCATGACCGTTCCCGAGGTGATGCCGGTTCTCGACAGGCAGGAGATCAGTTCCCGTGCCCTCTCGATGGCCTGCACGGCAGAAAGCGCCGGCGCTGTGGCTCCGACCAATTCGTATGCTGTGGATTCCTGCAGCTCCCCTGTCGGGTTGCCGGTTTCATCAACAACAATCTCTGACGTGTCGCAAAACTGACGCCTGCTTGTAATGCCGCTCTGTTTCAGGGCTTCTTTGCTCGCCAAGGCGGTGTGAAGATCAAACAGGAGAATGTACGCCGGCAGACCGTAGACCGCCTCCTCAATGAGGTCAGCGGATATTCGCCGTCCTTCAAAAACGCCGTAGTCAAGGTTCCATCCCCGGACCCACCCGGCAGGGTCCTCCGATAGCACTTTGGCTGCTTCGGTCCGCAGGGCGGCAAGGAAACCGTCAAACGTTGAAACGGCGCCGAAGTCGACGCCGACCGTGATTTCCGAACCGTGGATGGGATGGATGTGCCCGTCAATGAGCCCCGGGGTGATGGTTTGGCCGTGTGCGTCGTGTACGTGGGTGCGTGGACCCCCATATTCGCCAAGAAGGTGTTTACCACCGGCGGCGAGGATCCTGCCGTTGGCGATGACGATTGTGCTCGCAGATGGTTCCCGTGGATCGAGTGTGTGCGCCTTGGCGTTGACGATGACAGTGTCCGCGGTTATGGAGCTGGTTGGCATCAGACTTCCTTTGATCTTGGGTATCGAGCGCAAAGAGTGCGCACCTCCGCGGGGCGGAGGCACGCACTCCTTGTGTTGGTGGTGCAGCCTTGAAAAGGGAGCTGTTAGGCAGTTGAGGCGCTGAGCTGGTTCGCGCCGGAAGCCTCCGGGTCCGGGGTGCTCCAGGCCGGAGGCTGGAAATGTGCCCCGCCGTACATGGGGTAGGACAGTATTCCCTGTTGGTCCTGGAGCTGCGCCCAGGGCCGGTTGATGCCGTGGGTTCCGTAGCGGCGCAGCTGTGTGACCCTGTCCAGGTCGAGGACCCCGTAGAGGATTTCCTCGCCGCCTCTGGCCTGCTGCATGATGGTCCCTTCCGGGTCCACGATGACGCTTTCTCCGACTGCTGTTGGGTCGGCGCCGTTGACGTTGACCAGGTAGACCTGGTTTGCGAAGGCGTTTGCCTGGGACATCACGAGTTCCATCGCCCTGTCCCGGGTAGTGGTGAGCGTGGGTTGGATGATGACTTCCGCGCCCAGCCATGCCAGTTGCCGGGCGACCTCGGGAAAGCTCCCATCAAAACAGATGGCGAGGCCTACGCGGCCCCGGCCGGGGATATCGAAAGTCACGAACGAATCACCCGGCGTCGTTGTTTCGAACGGGCGCCAGGGAAAGAGCTTCCGGTACCGGGCCACGATCTCGCCCTCAGGGGAGACGGCGATTGCCGTGTTGTACGTGTTTCCGCCGTCGGTTTCCAACAGGGAGCCGGGCACGAGCCAGACCCCCAGGCGGCGGGCCAGGTCCGCGATCCGGTCAGTGAAAGCGCTGGGGATGGGGCCGGCGGAGCGGGTTTCAGCGTCGGGGTCCGGGATCAGGAAATCCCCGGGTGCTGCAAGCAGCAGTTCGGGGGCGACGATGACGTCAACTTCGGGGCCGAGCTTTTTGGCCGTTTCTGCCTGGGCGGCGAAGCGTTCCCAGGTTGCTTCGACGTCGTAGGGAACGGCTTTCGTTTGGATTGCTGCAATGGACAGGACGCGCATTTATGCCTCGGTTTCGCTGCTCAGGATGGATGGTAGTTCGTTGCGGGTGGAGTAGGTTCCCCGGGGGATCGTTTGCCCGGTGAAATAGGGCCGGAGCCGGGGGCGGATGATGAGGATGACCAGAACACCCAGGGCGAGGGCACCGCTGCCGATCCAGAACACGGTTCCGATGCCGAGCCATGAGAGCCCGGCGTAGTCGGGGGACAGCATGTCCGCGGCGCTGTACGCAAACGCTCCGATCATCAGGAGTGCCCCCAGGCCCGGGAGGATGCCCTTCAGGACAAGCGCGGCGGCGGAGGTGCGGATCTGGGGAGCGAAGTACACCACACAGGCCAGCGCCGTCGCGGCGTAGTAGGCAGCGATCATCAATCCGACTGAAAGAATGGCCAAGCCGATGAAGTCGGCGCTGATCGCTGTCAGAACCACTGTCACGGCAATGCTCAGGAGCGCCCACCAGATGATGGACGTGGTTGGTGTCCCCCTGGAGGGATGCATCTTGGTGGTGGCCGCGGGCAGGGCCCCGTACGTTCCCATGCTGAGCCAGGACCGCGGGGTGCTGACCGCAACAGTCATCAAGGCCGCCAATGCCGAGATGCCGACGGCGAGGACGATGACCTGCCCGAACAGCCCGCCGGTGGCCTGGGGGCCGAGCACGGACAGGACGTCCGAGACCGTTGCAGGATCCGTGATGCCCGCGGTACCGGCAAATCCCACTGCTGCCGTAGCAGTCACGACGTAGAAGACCAGCAGTATCACGGTGGTGATCACCACGGCCCTTCCGGGTGTTCCCTTGCGGTCGGTGGTTTCCTCATTAACCGCTATCAGGGCGTCCCAGCCCCAGTAGATGAACAGGCACAGGATGACGCCATGGACCAATCCGGAGAGATCTCCGGAGGCAAACGGATTGAACCAGTCCAGTCCTGGCTGCTGCCCACCCTCGGCCGCGGTACCGGCGGCCATGGCGCTGAAGGCTCCGATGCAGAAACCGCCCAGGGCAATCAGCTGCAAGGCAATCAGTGCGTACTGAAGCCACACGGAGAGTTCAATTCCCCGGGCCGCAACAATACCGCTCAGGGCAATCAGAGCACACGCGGCCGCCGCGACGATGACCGGCTGGGAGGCTGCCCAGCCAAGCCCCAGGAACGTCAGGAGATACGTCGTGGCAACCTGCGCCAGGGCCGCACTGGCCATGAAGGTGGCGACTTGGGGTACCCATCCGCCGAAAAACCAGCCCGCCCACGGGCCGAAGACACGCGTGATCCATACGAAAACGCCGCCGCAGTCGGGCATTTCCCGGTTGAGGTCACGGAATGCGAAGGCCGTGAACAAGATAGGCAGGAACCCCAAAAGGAACGCCGCCGGCGTGCTCGATCCGACTGCGAGGACAACAAAGCCCAGGGTCACCGCGAGGCTGTATGCAGGTGCCACCGCGGAAAGTCCCAAAGCCACTGTCGGGGCGATACCAATAGAACCGGCCTTCAAACCTTTGCCGGTCGTGGCACGCGGCAGGTTGGGCGGTGGAACCGTGGGTGGCGGAAGGGGATGTGACATGGAGACTCCTCATTGAATCGCAGTTATTTGAATCACATTCAAATTTGAATGCCATTCAATACGGGCCTAGACTCGTTGTCAATCGGCATCGGGCAAAGGCGGGACTGGCAATGGCAACTCTCAGTAAGAGGGAGGTGCGACGCAGGGAGATTGCAGCAGCAGCACAGGCCGTCGCTGCCCGTGACGGCGCGGAAAGTGCGACGCTGCGCGCGATTGCGGCGGAGGCAGGCATGGCCGCGAACGCCGTGCTGTACTACTACGGAAGCCTCGCCGAGATCACGGCTGCAGCCGTGAAGGCCTCTGCCGACCGATTTCTGACCAGACTGTCCGAGGCCGCAAGCGCCGATTTGGGTCCGACATCCCGGCTCGCAGCGGTTATTCGGGCCGGCACCACGGCCGGGCTGGACGATGATGCTTCCCGGATACTGTACGAATACTGGACCCATTCGCTCAGGGACACGGAGCACCGACGGATCCAGGAGGAACTTACGCGCACCCAGCAACTGACCTACGAAAAGATCATTGCCGATGGCATGCAGGCCGGTGAGTTCTTTCCGCTCCTGGAGCCGGCGAAAATTGCGCGTGCCCTGGTGGCCCAGGAAGACGGCCTGGTCATGGACGTCCTGGCCGGCACTGTCAACAGCGACTTCGTGCTTGACCTAGTCGCCAGCCTCGCCTCGGCCCTTCTAGGCCTTGACGGCGACACGCTCCTGGATCAGGTCAGCGGCCGTAACCTATCCAGTCTCGGCCAATAACCGCCAGGCTGTGGCTAAGGACCGGACTCGGCCAAGAAGGTAGTCCCGCCTTCATCCGTCACCATCTGCTCTGATTCCCTCAGGCTTGCTGACGCGGAACAGTCTTCGCATCGGCCAACAAATTGGTGGGGGCAGGCCGCAAGGTTGATGCCATCCCCAGTGGATGATCTGATGCGCATGGCGCCCGCCGTTCCTGAGTCGCCCAGGGTTCGCCGGGAGACTCATCGTTTCAGCTGCCGCGATAAATGGTGCCGGCGAATACTGCGGCGGGAGCCTTCGCGAAAGCTCGTTCCTCGCCGGATCTTCCCAGTAAACAACCAAGCGAAGCGGGAAACACGAGTAGGCGATACCCGTTCCTTCAGGCCCACCGTACCCACCTAAGCCAGGTATGCCGCACCTACCTAAGCCCCTACAGGGCCGCGACAAGCTCAACCCCCGGAACTGCAAAGAGCCCCACCCTCGATGTTCGAGGATGGGGCTCTTTACTGCTTTCTTAACCTTCGCAGGCGATACCGTCGGAGTCAGCATCCAGCGCGGAGCGGTAGCCGGGCTGCCAACTGTAGAGTGGCGCTTTCCCTGCATTACGCACCGCAGTGCAGTTCGCGTAGTAAACCGGAGCCGGGGCTGGAGCCGGTGCAGGTGCGGGGGCAGGAGCCGGTGCAGGTGCGGGGGCAGGAGCCGGTGCGGGCTTGTACGCGTCGGACGCGTACTCGACGCTAACGCTGCCGGAGCGCCACGTGATGCGGCCACCCTGGTAGTCCTGCGAGTAGCCGCCACCACTGGCACCATACTCATTGGTAGTCGGATAGCCCAGGCGCCCGCCTTCGGAGCCTTGGCCCACCCAGGCACCCCTGATCCCACCGGTCATGACGCGCGCCCCCGAAGCGGGAGACCAGACCACTTCTCCGCCTTGGAAGTATTGCTTGGCGCCTCCTCCGGCAAGGCCACCGACTTCATCCGAGGTGGGATAACCCAGTCCGCTGTTAGGCCCGCCGGCGTTGATCCACGTCTGGCCGATGCCGCCCTTGATGAAGCGGGAGCCGGTGGCAGGAGACCAGACGATCTGCCCGTACTGGAATGCCTGCGTCACGCCTCCGTTAGCGGTGGCGTACTCGTCCGTGGTGGGGTAGCCAAGGCCACTGAGCGGCCCTCCTACTTTGTCCCACGTGGCACCGATACCACCCTTGGTGATGCGGGAACCCGTTGCAGCGTTCCATGAAATCTTGCCGTACTGGAAGCCCTGCATAACACCGCCGGGCATTGGAGCGTACTCATCTGTGGTGGGATAACCGAGACCACTGAGCGGCCCGCCTGCATTGTCCCAGGTGACACCGATGCCGCCCTTCGTGATCCTCGAACCCGTTGCAGGATTCCAGGAGATCTTGCCGAACTGGAAGTTCTGCATCACGCCGCCAGCCATCGGGGCGTACTCATCAGAGGTCGGGTAGCCAAGATCGCTGTCCTGGGCGCCGATAGAATGCCAAACGGTGTTGATGCCGCCTATGACCATGTACGCGCCATACTGCTGGAGGTATGCGATAGTGCCGCGCTCAAAGAGCTGATAGGCCCCGCCGAAACGCTGGTTTGCGAACTCCTGGGAGGTGGGAGAACCCAACACCCCCGCTGCTGCTGCATGTTTGTCGGCAATAGCGCCTTGCACTAAGTACGTTCTATCGGCAGTCGGCTCGGAGGTGCCGGCCTTCTCCGGGTAGTACAACGTGTCGTAGCCGCAACTTCCGAGGGACAGGATCCGCTCGATCCCATAATATTCGTCCTGATCGACGGCGAGGTTCCAGCGGTACTTAACCTTCAGCCAGGAGGTGACGTACCTGCACCAAACTGTTGGGTCTTCCGGTAGCCAGCCGGTTGGGTCGTGGTCGCTCTTGCTTTGGTTGATAGCCGAAGGTACGGCCTCCAGGGATTCGCCGATCACCATGTCATTTGCGAAGGCACGGCGCTGCTCCGGCGTCCAGTATGCAGCGCCCGAGTCCCAGGCTTCCGACAGGGCAACAAAGTGGTCGATCTCAATGGCAGAGGCATCATATGCCGTGCCTCCGCCGTACCAACCAGTCCACTGGCCTGCTGTGACTGTGCAGCCTGCACCGACCGTGGCCGGGCCCTGCGATTCTACAATCAGGACTTCTTTGCGTGTGTGGCAGCCATCCCCATCAGCATCAATCCAATGCTCAAACAGGGACCGGTCATACTGCACCGTTGACTCAGGCAGAACCTTCAGCGAGCCCAAGAGCCCGAAGACCTGGCCGAACGTGGTGCCCGATGCGCTAGCCGCGTTCAGGCTTTCAGCCGAGGCCACCTGAGGTGCTTCCGACGTTACCTGCGGCGCCGGTTCCACGGTAGCGGCTGCGGGGGCGCTGGGCTCTTCCGTCGGTGCCGGCTTGCTTGCCTCTGTAGCGGGAGGCGCTACCAGGGCTTCAGCCGAAGCCGTTCCCGTTTCAGCGGGTGAATTTGTTGGTTCCGTAACCTGCTCGTTGGTTACGGTGGTGGTTGGTGCTGCGATGGCCGGTGCAATGGATCCGATGCTGGATGCTGCAATGGCAAGTGAAGCAGCGGCAGCGAGAAGCCGCCTCTGAGAGGCCCCCATATTGATTCTTTCTCATAGTGCTGCAACGGCGCGTCGATGGAACGTTTGGATCGTTAGGCAGAAGTGACGGAAACGTTACTTCTCCGGCAGATGCTGATTCGGTGACGATCCCGGTTACCCGTCAACCCATTGATTTGCCGCTGGCCCGGCCTGATAGTGCTTATCTATTCCGTGCAGCGTGCTTTGAACTGGTTAATCCAGCCTCGCCAACTCTGTCGAAGGTGAATCAAGATATCCGCAGCCCAAACGCAAGGTTCGCTCAAGATCCGCCCAGAATGCCCGCTCGACCAGCTCGGGTGCCGGCAGGCTCAGCCCCGGAACTGCGGCTCCCGCTTCTCCTGAAATGCCCGGAAGCCCTCGGCGTAGTCGTCCGTCTTGCAGAGCCGGGCCTGCTCGGCGTTCTCTTCCGCCATGGCCTCCCACAGGCCCAGGCGCTGGTCACGGATGTGGGCCACCAGCTCCTTGCTGGCGGTAAAAGCACCGGTCGCACCCCGAGCCA
>JBKJVX010000258.1:0-2662 GCA_046717065.1 Arthrobacter sp.
CATCTCATGAGTCTGGAGTAGCCCGAAGATGCTGATCGAACACCGATACGACGTCGTCATCGTCGGCGCAGGCGGCGCGGGCATGCGGGCGGCCGTCGAATCCGGGCCGCGGGCGCGCACGGCGGTACTGACCAAGCTGTATCCGACCCGCAGCCACACCGGTGCCGCGCAGGGCGGCATGTGCGCCGCGCTGGCCAACGTCGAAGACGACAACTGGGAGTGGCACACATTCGACACCGTCAAGGGCGGTGACTACCTCGCCGACCAGGACGCCGTCGAGATCATGTGCCGCGAGGCCATCGACGCGGTGCTCGACCTCGAGAAGATGGGGATGCCGTTCAACCGCACCCCCGAGGGCCGCATCGACCAGCGCCGGTTCGGCGGCCACACCCGCGACCACGGCAAGGCTCCCGTCCGCCGTGCATGCTACGCCGCTGACCGCACAGGCCACATGATCCTGCAGACCCTCTACCAAAACTGTGTCAAGCACAACGTCGAGTTCTACAACGAGTACTACGTACTGGACCTGCTGACGGTCGAAGAGGATGCAGTCCGCGAGGACGGCACCCCGTACAAGCAGAAGCGCGTGGCCGGCGTGGTCTCCTACGACCTCGCGTCAGGCGAGCTCCACGTGTTCCAGGCCAAGTCGGTAGTGTTCGCCTCCGGCGGTGCCGGCAAGGTCTTCAAGACCACCTCCAACGCCCACACCCTCACCGGTGACGGCATGGGCATCGCGTTCCGCCGCGGCATCCCCCTGGAAGACATGGAGTTCTTCCAGTTCCACCCGACCGGCCTGGCCGGCCTGGGCATCCTCCTTTCCGAGGCCGCCCGCGGCGAAGGCGCCATCCTGCGCAACTCCGAGGGTGAGCGGTTCATGGAGCGCTACGCCCCCACCATCAAGGACCTGGCGCCCCGTGACATCGTGGCCCGCTCCATGGCCAACGAGGTCCGCGAAGGCCGCGGCTGCGGCCCGAACAAGGACTACGTCCTCTTGGACCTCACGCACCTGGAGCCCGCGCACATCGATGCCAAGCTCCCGGACATCACCGAGTTCGCCCGCACCTACCTTGGCGTTGAGCCCTACACGGAGCCCGTCCCGGTGTTCCCGACGGCGCACTACGCAATGGGCGGCATCCCCACCAACATCACTACCGAGGTCCTGCAGGACAACGACACGGTTGTCCCCGGCCTGTATGCAGCCGGTGAGGTTGCGTGTGTCTCCGTCCATGGTTCCAACCGTTTGGGCACCAACTCGCTGCTTGACATCAACGTGTTCGGCAAGCGTGCCGGTATCGCTGCGGCTGAGTATGCCAAGACGGCTGACTTCGTGGAGCTGCCGGAGAACCCCATCGCGTACACCACCGAACTGCTGGACATTGCCCGCAACGGCACCGGTGACGAAAAGGTGGCTGTAATCCGCAAGGAACTGCAGGACACCATGGACGCCAACATGCAGGTGTTCCGCACCGCAGAGACCCTGAACCAGGTGCTGCGCGATATCGCATCCTTCGAGGAGCGCTACAAGCGCATCAACGTCCAGGACAAGGGCAAGCGCTTCAACCTTGACCTGCTCGAGGCTGTTGAGCTGGGCTTCCTGCTGGAACTGGCCAAGGTGATGACCGTGGCAGCCCTGCACCGTGAGGAATCCCGCGGCGGGCACTTCCGCGAGGACTTCCCGGAACGCAACGACGAGAAATTTATGAAGCACTCCATGGCGTACAAGGACGACCACGCCCCGGCGGACGGATCGGCGGAATCAATCGCCGGCATCCGCCTGGCCACCAAGCCGGTTGTCTTTACCCGCTACGAGCCGATGGTGAGGAAGTACTAAGATGACCGCTGAAATCGCTGAGCCAGCCTCAAAGATTGAACTGCCTGCCGGCGTCGGCGGGGGCGGCGAAATCCCCACGTTCGATGTGCAGCTGCGGGTGCGCCGGTACAACCCGGAGGTTTCCGAGGACGCCACGTGGGATGACTTCCACCTCACCATGTACGGCACCGACCGTGTCCTCGACGCCCTGCACAAGGTCAAGTGGGAAACGGACGGCAGCCTCTCGTTCCGCCGCTCCTGCGCCCACGGGGTCTGCGGGTCCGATGCCATGCGCATCAACGGCCGCAACCGCCTCGCCTGCAAGACGCTCCTGAAGGACCTGGACACGTCCAAGCCCATCACCGTCGAGCCCATCAAGGGTTTACCGGTGGAGAAGGACCTCATCGTGGACATGGAGCCGTTCTTCCAGTCCTACCGCGAGGTTATGCCGTTCCTCATCAACAAGGGCCACGAGCCCACCCGGGAACGCCTTCAGTCCGCTGAGGACCGTGAGCGCTTCGACGACACCACGAAGTGCATCCTTTGCGCCGCCTGCACCTCGTCCTGCCCGGTGTTCTGGACCGACGGCCAGTACTTCGGTCCGGCAGCAATCGTCAACGCGCACCGTTTCATCTTCGATTCACGCGACGACGCAGGCGACATGCGCCTGGAGATCCTCAACGACAAGGAAGGCGTGTGGCGCTGCCGCACCACCTTCAACTGCTCCGAAGCATGCCCCCGTGGCATCCAGGTCACCCAGGCCATCCAAGAGGTCAAGCAGGCCATTCTCTCCCGCAAGATCTGACCTAGGATTTAGCGGACGACGGCGCTGTCCCCCACGCAAGGGGGGAC
>JBKJVX010000259.1:0-5060 GCA_046717065.1 Arthrobacter sp.
GGACCGCTTCGCTGCCATTAATAGCTTCGAGGACACCAACGAGCTGCTGCGCGGCTCGCGCATCATGGTCGCCTGGCAAGCCGTGGGCCAGCAGCTGGCAGCGTTCGACGTCGCCCGGCAGTACGCCATCGAACGCCACCAGTTCGGACGTCCGCTGGCACAGTTCCAGCTGGTCCAGCAGCAGCTGGTGACCATGCTCGGCAACGCCGTGGCGAGCATGGCCATGATGGCGGGACTTGCCAGGTTGCAGGACGGGGGCGCGGCCGACATGCCGCACGTGGCCCTGGCCAAGTCCTACCTCAGCGCCCGGATGCGGGAGACCGTGGCGCTGGGCCGTTCGATCCTGGGTGGGAACGGCATCGTGACCGACTATCGGATGGCGAAGATTTTCTCGGACGCGGAAGCCATCTACACCTATGAGGGCTCGTTCGAAATCAACACCCTGATCGTGGGCCGTGCCGTCACGGGAGTCTCGGCCATCGTTTAGTCCTGGATGGGTGAGCTGCCGAAATCACCAGGCGGATAGGGCTGCATCTCGCCCGCCTCGACACGTACGTCCAGCGAGTTGTTCTTTACGGGCATGGGACAGGTGCCGTAAGGGGTGAAGGCGCTGGGGTAGTTGATGGCGCGGTTGAAGTCCAGGACCACGGACCCGTCCGGGCGGGGCCGGGGCAGGGCGAGCTTGCGCCAGTCATCGGTGGTGTCGCCGTTTGTTTCGTCGTGGAAGGTCACGGCCAGGGCGCCAAGCCTTTCCTCCTCCGCCTGCAGCCGGAACTCGTGCCCGCTGCCGGGAAGGCGGAACACGACGTCGCCCACTGTGCGGTGGATGCCGTCCACCAGGGGGTTGGCCGTGGCGATGGGTACGTCCATGGGCTCGGGGTACGGTTCGAACTTCCCGGTCACCTCCCAGCGGGGGTCGTACGGGTAGGTGGGAACGCCCTTGAACTCGGTGAAAACGGGCGACCCTGCGTCCCTGGTGCGGATGGCGTACCTGCCTGCGCGCACGGCCAGCTCAACCACAACCTGCGCCCCATCCATGCCGCCGAATTGGACCCACATCAGCGACTCCTCGTCGGCGAGGGCGGCGGAAACCGTGCCATGGACCGGTTTGCCGGACTCCACCAGTGACAGCCCGTCCGAGGGCACTGCGGTGAGTGTCGCCGTCGTACCGTCCGTTGACCACAGCCCGGGTGCCAGTTCGACGGCGGCGGGGGAGTCCTCCAGCCACTGGAAGGAGGTGAGGGTCAGCCAGCCGTGGCGGGTGGCCAGGGCCTTGTCCCGGTTGTCGCGGAAGCGCTGCCAGCGCTCCACCTTGGCGGCTGGAATGGTGCTCATGGTTCCTTTCGGAGGTCTGCCTGCCCCGGCTACAACCGCGCAGGGCAGGCGTTCATTCCGCGGTAGGCCTGTCCGCACTGTTGAATAGGTGGTGTGGATATTTTGGCGGGCGTAAGTAGTGAGTGGCTCAAGTGGTTGACGTGGATCGTTGCACTGGCTTCCGCGGCGGTGGTGCTGCTGTTGCGGCGGCCCCGGCGTCCGGATCTGGCCCTGTTCGCCGGCGTCCAGGTATTCATTGCCGCCAGCCTCGCGGCCGGCATCTACGTCCTGAACCATCTGGGCGAAGGCCGCTGGGGCGGTGATGAGGAAGCCAAAGTCGATCCGCCGTCGCTCTCGGAAACTCCCATGGTGGGGCAGTTCCTGGAACCGCTGGACGGGACGCTCAGCGGTGTGGCCGATATCGTCAACGAGTTCGTGGACTTCCGTGCCGCCTTCCCGGTGGCGCTGGACTTTTTTGTTGCGGCCGGCTGGGCCCTTGCTGCCGCCGTTCCGGTGGGGCTGTACGTCCTGATCGGCAACGCTGTGGAAACCAAACGCCGGAAGGCTGAATTTGCTTCCTCCCAAAAGGAGCTGGCACAGCTGCGGGCGGAGCTTGAGCGCGTGAAACACCATGTCGGTTACCCGGCGGACGACATTATCTGAAACGGATTCCCCCGAGCCGCCGGGATGCGGGTAGCATCTTTAGCTAGTTACGTGGCTCACAGTATCCAGCGCAGTGTACGAGCCAAGTCCGAACCCTCGAAAGATAGTTTCCATGGCTCACACTGCAGCAAATCCCGAAACCGACCTTGCCTCCGAACTGAGGGCAGACGTCCGGCGCGTCTCCACTCTGCTGGGCGAATCGCTGGTCCGCCAGCACGGACCCGAGCTTCTGGACCTCGTGGAGCAGGTGCGCCTCCTCACCAAGGAATCCAAGGAAGCTGCCCGCGGCGGCGCGGATGCCACCGGGCCCTGGAGCGCGCACGACGTCGTTGCCCAGGTCCGCGAACTCCTCGGCTCCCTGCCCATCGAACAGGCCACCGACCTGGTCCGGGCGTTCGCCTTCTACTTCCACCTCGCCAACGCCGCTGAACAGGTCCACCGCGTGCGGGGCCTGCGGACCCGGGAGGAAAAGGACGGCTGGCTCGCGAAAACCGTCAACGAAATCGCCGAACAGGCCGGCCCCGGCGTGCTGCAGGAAGTCGTCAACGGGCTCGATGTCCGCCCCATTTTCACCGCGCACCCCACAGAGGCCTCGCGCCGTTCGGTGCTGGACAAGATCCGCAAGCTCTCCGACGTGCTGGCCCAGCCCACCGCCGAGGGCACCACGGCCCGCCGCCGCCAGGACCGCCAGCTCGCCGAGATTATCGACCAGATGTGGCAGACCGACGAACTCCGCCAGGTCCGGCCCACCCCGGTGGATGAAGCCCGCAACGCCATCTACTACCTGGGAAGCATCCTCACCGATGCCATGCCCGAAATGCTGACAGAACTGGCCGAACTGCTGGGCGAACACGGTGTCAGCCTCTCCTCTCAAGATGCCCCCATCCGCTTCGGTTCCTGGATCGGCGGCGACCGCGACGGCAACCCCAACGTCACCGCGGCGGTAACCCGGGAAATCCTGCAGATCCAGAACCAGCACGCCGTCCGGATCAGCATCGGCATGATGGACGAACTGATTTCCATCCTCTCCAACTCCACCGCCCTCGCCGGCGCGAACAAGGAACTGCTCGATTCCATCGATGCCGACCTGAAGAAGTTGCCCGGGCTGGACCGGCGCGTCCTGGAGCTCAACGCCCAGGAGCCCTACCGCCTGAAGCTCACCTGCATCAAGGCCAAGCTCATCAACACCGGCAAGCGGGTAGCTGCAAACTCAAACCACGAGCACGGCCGGGACTACAGCGGCACCGGCGAACTCCTTGCGGATCTCGAACTGCTGGAGCTCTCGCTCCGCAACCACTCGGCGTCGCTGGCTGCCGACGGCGCCCTTGCCCGGGTCCGCCGCGCGGTCGCCTCCTTCGGGCTGCACCTGGCCACCCTGGATATCCGGGAACACGCCGACCACCACCACGACGCCGTGGGCCAGCTCATGGACCGGATCGGCGGCCCGGGGCTGCGGTACGCGGAACTGAGCCGCGGGGAACGCTTCGAAGTCCTCGGCTCCGAACTCGCGTCCCGCCGGCCGCTGTCCGGCCACCCGATCAAGCTCGACGGCGCCGCTGACGGCACGTACGACGTCTTCCGTGAAATCCGGCGTGCCCTGCGCACCTACGGCCCGGACGTCATCGAGACGTACATCATCTCCATGACCCGCGGCGCCGACGATGTGCTTGCCGCCGCCGTCCTGGCCCGCGAAGCCGGTTTGGTGAACCTCTTCGGCGAAAAGCCGTACGCAAAGATTGGGTTCGCGCCGCTGCTGGAAACGGTTGAGGAGCTCCGCGCCTCCGCGGAAATCGTGGACCAGCTGTTGTCCGATCCCTCCTACCGCGAGCTCGTGCGCCTCCGCGGGGACGTGCAGGAGGTCATGCTGGGCTATTCGGACTCCAACAAGGAATCCGGCGTGATGACCAGCCAGTGGGAAATCCACAAAACCCAGCGCAAGCTGCGGGACGTCGCCGCCAAGCACGGCGTGCGCGTACGCCTGTTCCATGGCCGCGGCGGGTCGGTCGGCCGCGGCGGCGGCCCCACGTACGATGCCATCCTGGCTCAGCCCAACGGCGTCCTGGAAGGCGAAATCAAGTTCACCGAGCAGGGCGAAGTTATCTCGGACAAGTACTCGCTGCCCGAGCTGGCCCGTGAAAACCTCGAGCTGTCCCTCGCCGCCGTGCTGCAGGGTTCGGCCCTGCACCGGGATCCGCGCACCTCCGCGGACCAGCGCGAACGGTACGGGCACGTAATGGAAACCATTTCCGACGCCGCCTTCGAGCAGTACCGGAAACTGATCGATGACCCTGACCTGCCCGCCTACTTCCTGGCCTCGACGCCCGTGGAACAGCTGGGCTCCCTGAACATCGGTTCCCGCCCGTCCAAGCGCCCGGATTCCGGCGCAGGGCTCGGCGGCCTGCGCGCCATCCCGTGGGTGTTCGGCTGGACCCAGTCCCGGCAGATCGTCCCCGGCTGGTTCGGCGTGGGTTCAGGCCTCAAGGCCGCCCGCGAGGCCGGGAACTCCGCGCAGCTGGTGGAGATGTGGGAGAACTGGCACTTCTTCCGGTCAGTGCTTTCCAACGTGGAAATGACCCTCGCCAAGACGGACCTGGACATCGCGGGGTACTACGTGTCCACCCTGGTGCCCAAGGAGCTGCACCACATCTTCCGGGCCATTCGCGAAGAATATGAGCTGACCGTGGCCGAGGTCCAGAACCTGACGGGCGAGAACCTGCTCCTGGACGCCCAGCCCACGCTCAAGCGCTCACTCGAGATCCGTGACCAGTACCTCGACCCCATCAGCTACCTGCAGGTGGAACTCCTCCGCCGTGTCCGCGCGGAAGCTGCCGAGGCCGCTGAGAAAGAAGACGGCATCACCGGAGCCGAAATTGATGAACGCCTGCAGCGGGCCATGCTGATCACCGTCAACGGCGTGGCGGCCGGCCTCCGCAACACCGGGTAACCCCAACCCTCTCTCACTTGATGTGGCCTTTTCCCGGACGCTCTCTCACCATGAACCGCAAAGCAGTTCACAGTGCGGGGGCGTTCGGGCATTTCCTGCATCAGGTGATGGAGCGTTTGGGGGTTTCCAGCATTAAGTG